>JBJKSY010000276.1:0-6226 GCA_046703645.1 Cyclobacteriaceae bacterium | reverse complement strand
CGTGAGCTGAATAGTGAAATGCATCTCTGGGATGTGCTGGTTGATCCTGCAAGGAAAATACGGGTAGGCAACAAGCTGTTTTTCGGGGATGGCGACCTGGTAGCCGAAGTAATCGACAATACCACCTCCCGGGGACGTACAATCCGTTTTCTGTTCGACGGTGAACCGGAAGATTTTTACAAGCTGATCGATACCCTCGGAGAGACGCCGCTGCCCAAATATATCAAAAGAAAGGTTGAGGTTGCTGACCGGGAAAGATATCAAACTATATACGCCCAGCATATCGGGGCAGTTGCCGCACCTACTGCCGGCCTGCATTTCACCAAGCACCTGATGAAACGACTTGAGATCAAGGGTATTGATATAAAACCCATTACCCTTCATATCGGATTGGGAAGTTTCCGTCCGGTAGATGTTGAAGACCTGACAAAGCATAAAATGGATTCGGAGAATTACAGGATCGATAATGTTACTGCCGAATGCGTAAACCAGGCCCTTGACAATAAAAAAAGAGTGTGCGCCGTGGGCACCACAACCATGCGTACCCTTGAATCATCCGTTTCGGCCGGCGGCAGGTTGAAGGCCAATGAGGGCTGGACTGACAAGTTCATCTTCCCTCCTTTTGATTTCAAGATCTGCAATGCCCTGGTAACGAATTTTCATAATCCCGAATCCACACTTTTAATGATGGCCTGTGCATTCGGAGGTTATGATCTGATAATGGAAGCCTACAAGGTTGCCATAAAGCATAAGTATAAATTCTTTGCTTATGGTGACTGTATGCTGATAATCTGATCATTCAGGGTACCTGCTTTAAGTCCGCATTATGAAGAGTATCCCGGAATATGCCGTAATTGCTGCAGCAGGGATCGGGACCCGGATGAATACAGGAATCCCGAAACAATTCCTCAAGCTGGGCTCCCTTCCGGTCCTGATGCATTCCCTCCGCGTATTTTATGAATATTCACATGCTATCGGCATAATCCTCGTTTTGCAGGAATCTGAAATCGAACGATGGAATATTTTATGCCGGAAATATAATTTTAAGGTCCCCCACAGGATCACAGCCGGAGGATCTTCACGATTCCAGTCGGTAAAAAACGGGTTATCGTTGATCGGACCCAAAGGCCTTGTGGCTATCCATGACGGAGTCAGGCCGCTGGTGGAAAAAGAAATAATTGCCGCTTCCTTCAAAATTGCCGCCATCCATGGTTCAGCGATTGCAGCGGTCAGATTAAAAGAATCCATACGTGAAACCGATAAAGATAAAACGAAGGCCGTTGACCGGTCAAGGTTCAGGGTGATCCAGACACCTCAGACTTTCAAAGTGCCGCTGATCAGGAAGGCATATGAAAGAGAAGAGGATGAAGAATTTACTGATGATGCCAGCGTAGCTGAAAAGGCAGGACTTACAATTTCCCTTTTTGAAGGAAGTTATTCCAACATTAAGATCACGACGGCTGAGGATTTAATACTTGCAAAAGCGCTTCTCAAAAAATCACTTTCTTCCTAACAATCAATATTCATCTTCATTAAAAAAGAAATCATCCTTGGTAGGATAATCAGGCCATATCTCCTCGATACTTTCATATGGCTGTCCGTCATCTTCGAGCTCCTGCAGGTTTTCAACGACCTCAATTGGAGCTCCTGATCTGATTGAATAGTCAATCAGTTCCTCCTTGGTTGCAGGCCAGGGTGCATCTTCCAGATACGATGCCAGTTCAAGAGTCCAGTACATATGTCTTTCGATATTATGATTGTTAAAGAGGTGCAAAGATAAATTTTTATAGAATTATCCAAACAATATCAAAATTATTTTATCTCGAATTCACTTTTTATCGAAAAAACGATTTTTGAGGCCTTCCGTTGCGTTTTCCTGACTTATTCTGACTCCGTATCCTGAATTTTTAACGAACCCGGTAACTCTTATGCCATAACTGTTACTTTCCTGAAATAACCTCAAACCGGATCTTCAATACTTCGCCGTTCTCATCGACAAGAACAAGATCATGAAATCCCGGAGATGCCCTGATCCCCATCTGGTGGATGTTCCGGGTCATTCCGATATACTGGTTATCAATATGCCAGTAAATGGCCGTGGAAGGGTTCCGGTGTGCTACTTCGAATACGGATTGCCCCATTTCACCGTTAATTTCTCTCGGGACGTATATCCGGGAATAATTTTTAGGATAAATGAGGGCCATGGCAGGAATGGAAGGATCAACGTTCCGGCATTCCTTTCTGTATGGGGGTAATGGCCTGTAAAAAGGATCGTGGTTCTTATAATACCATTCTTCGACCGGGGGCAGGACGAACCAGCTTTTTTTAATCATCTTATCGACCGGTTCACAATCAGCATTCACCCTGAACTTCCCTGAAGGATCAAGAAATACTGTTTTGCAGAAGTTACATTGCCGGGCATTATCGGCATTCATTGATGCATCCACCCATTCTGTCTCATCACAATCCTGGGAAGCAAGATACCCGCTCTTTTTACATATTTTCACACTTTTAAGATCCCCTGTAGGTTTTTCAAACCATTCACTCCGCGGAAGGAGATTGAACAGGTCGAACATCAGCGGGGCTGCATATTCCACCCCGATCAGGCCGGCTCTTCCCTCCCCGTCGGCATTCCCAACCCAGACACCCACCAGGTAATTCCTGTCCAGCCCGATACTCCAGGCATCCCGGTTCCCATAGCTTGTACCCGTCTTCCAGGCTACCCTTCGTCCGGAAGCATAATACCGCCATGACGCATCCTCTTCAGGGCGGTTCAGTTCGGTCATAACGTTCATCATCATCCATACCGGTCCCGCGTTGATGAGTCCTGAGGCGCGATCACCTGACTCCGGGACATGAACAGTATCTTTAAGGAAAACAATCGGCGGATGAATGTCCGAAGAAAGGTACTTCGTTGGTGAAGCAAAACGGAAATAATGATTGAGTTCCCTGCCAAGGCTGGCATAAATACCGGAAAGGTCCCATAAGGTGCCTTCCGCCCCGCCAAGAATCAGGGATAATCCGTAATGTCCGGGAGGCTGGGTAAGTGTTGTCATTCCCAGCCTTTTCAACATGAAATGGAATTTTTCATAGCTGTATTGCTTTAACAGCCTTACAGAAGGCACATTCAGGGATCTGGCAATTACTTCATCGGCAGGTACTGCACCGTCAAACGTTCTGGAAAAATTCTGAGGTGCAAAACCATCGATCATAGTCGGAATATCGGGTACGAGCATGGTCGGCAACAATATTCCCTCATCAGCCATGGACGCAAACAACAAAGGTTTAAGAACACTTCCGGTGCTGCGGGGAGACATGATTATATCCACATCATTCCCATATTCGTCGTCCATAGAATCCGGCGCGTCCGTATTGCCTACATAAGCAAGCACTTTGCCGGAATTCACTTCCATGATAATCGCAGCAGCATTGTAAACCTGGTTATTCCGGAACCCCACGGCATGTCTTTCCACAATTTCACGGGCCATTATCTGAATATTCCGGTTCAGGGTTGTCCTGAGTCTTGTGCCTTTAAATCCCTGCTGCAATGCCCGGGTCAGCAGCCTGGGGGCCAGTGAAGGCAGCGATTGGGGTTGTGAAGGAACAGGTTCTGTTACTGAAAGCCTGTAGGTCAGTTCGTCAATAATATGACGGTTTAAGAGTTTTTTAAGCAACCTGTCACGTTTCTGCCTGAGAAGCACCTGGTTATGTCCCGGAAAAATAAGGCCCGGTTGATTCGGCAGGACGGCCAGCAGGGCAGCTTCAGCCCAGGAAAGATCATCGGGTCCGCGGTTGAAGTATCGCCAGGAAGCCGCTTCCGCACCCACAAGATTCGAACCGTAGGGTGCGTGCGAAAGATAAAGTTCAAGGATCTCCTTTTTGGAGTGGCTCAGCTCCAGCCGCACAGAAAGAAGAATCTCAAGGATCTTTTCAAAATATGTCCGCGGACGGTTTTGACGGTATATCCGGATCACCTGCATGGTCAGGGTACTCCCCCCGCTTACAACATGACCGGCGTGAATATTCTGAAAGGCTGCTCTTATAAGCGATACGGGATTAAATCCAGGATGCCGGTAAAAATATTGATCCTCAAATTCCGTCACACAGGATCCCAGCTTAACAGGTACATGGTTGATAGGCGGAAACCTCCATTGCTGGTCGGAGGCAATCACAGCGCCCAGAAGCTGATCCCTTGAATCTGAAATCGTGGTTGCATATGGATCATGGAACAATTGTGACGGAAGGCTGAAGTAATAAATAATTATTACGGTTACTCCGGCCGTTATAAAAATATATTGCCTAACTTTCGATAAGAAATTACCTAACTGCACAGGTTAAAATTAATCAGGAATTCAAAAGTAAACAGTGATCTCACAGCAAAGCAAGTTTTATATTGCATTACATTCAGTCGTCCTGATCGCATTTTTCTGCAGTGGGGTCGTTTTCGGACAGGCATATCCTGTGTCAGGACTGACCCCGGAATTATTTCAATCCGACCGGCCTTTAATCATCACGATCCGGACGGACCTGATGCCGCTGATACATCATCCTGCCGAAGAAACCCAATACCAGCCGGCCGAGGTGATTTACTACGATAAGGGAACCGCAGACACCCTGACCACCCGTATCCGCATAAGAGGTCACTTCAGGAAAGATACCGCTAATTGTGATTTTCCTCCCCTTCGCCTGAACTTTAAGAAAAGGGATATCAGGAATACGCTTTTCGGACCCGAGGACAAGTTCAGAATCGTAACCCATTGCAGGACTGATGAAAATATTTTCAATCAATATGTAGTCAGGGAATACCTGGTATACAGGATCTTCAACCTTCTGGTTCCTGTCAGCCTGAAAGTAAGGCTCGCCCAGATCACCTATGCGGATACCGGCGGCAGACTGAATTCTTTCACCCGGTTTGGTTTTTTCCTTGAAGACGAAGATCAGTTTGCAACCCGTTTCAATATGGAAGAATTGACCGGAAAAGTGACCTATAATGATATAAATGAAAAAGAAGGTCTTCTGCTGGCCATGTTCCAGTTCATGATCGGCAATACAGACTGGATCATTCCCTTCTCAAAAAATCTTATTTTATTAAAAAACGACAATGAAATATATGCCATACCTTATGATTTTGATTATTGCGGAATCGTCAATACGGATTACCGGAATGCCTATGGTTTCACAAGCCTTACGCAGCCGCAGCGAGTATTCAAAGGGAAATGTTACACTGAAAAAGAGCTGAAAGCCGTTTTCAGGATATTCAACAAATCCAGGAGAAAAATAGTAAACCTCGTTACCACCAACAGGCAGTTGGATGAGGATTCAAGGCGTTATATGTATAATTATCTCATGAGTTTTTACCGGCTCATTCATTCCAGGGATACCCGTGAAAAATATTTCAGGGTTAATTGTAACCCATAGTTCCGGAATGAAATTATTCACATACCGGTAAAGCATATTTCTTTAACTTTTCAGATCATTGAACGGTAAATAATATTTTAGTATATTGATTACGTAATTATTTTTGCAACAGCTATGATCCTTTTGAAATGCCATTATTCCATAAAATATTATATCTTTCAATATCTGCTGATTATTTTAATACCGGAATTAATTTTACTTTTCATATTTAATTAGTGCAAAAAAAACGTACCTTTTAACGTGAGATTTACGAAATATATATTTATAATTATATTCCTACCGTCCATTGCAGGAACGTTTACCGCCAGGGCTCAGGGTAATGTCGACAGTCTTGAAAATGAATTGAAAAATGCCATCAGCGATACCGCGCGCATTAATATATATAACCGCCTTATTTATTCTTACACAATCCAGAACCCTCAAAAATCCATTGATCTTGGTAAAGATATAGTGCCTCTTTTAAATAAAAGCGGCAATGATGCTGAATGGGCCCAATATTATAATGTTACCGGCATCGCCTACTGGGTGAAAGGACAATATGTCGAGTCGATCGATAATTACCTTCAAGCGCTGAATCTTTATGAGAAGAACAATGATACCTTAAAAACGGCCAAGGTTCTCAATAACATCGGCATCATATTCGATGAAGTAAGAAACTACCCGAAGGCCCTTGATTATTATTCACGCAGTCTCGCTATTTATGAAAAGACGGATAATAATAATGCGCTTGCTACATTATACAATAATATAGGACAGGCATATAATCACCTGGGAAAGCTTGATTCGGCACTGGTATACCTTAATAAGT
>JBJKSY010000275.1:0-3173 GCA_046703645.1 Cyclobacteriaceae bacterium | reverse complement strand
GGTTATTAAAAATATTTCTTTGCGGATGCAGGGGTTATGATCAAAATCATAAAGGTAAAATCTTAAATTTTTTCCAGGCTTGAAAAAAGACTGATTTCATCAGCAGGGAACGGCTTCCCCGCATTATACGAAATTCAATTAAATAAACCTGGAAAAAATTTAAATATCCAAAATGTCTGACCGTTTTAATTTGTCTAAGTGTTTCCATTTAAAATCTAATCATTTAATTTCCTCTTTATCAGCTTCCTGCGATATAATGGTTCCTCACCCCCTGAAATTATTAAAACTCAAAACGGTCAGACATTTTGACAAAGGCGCTTAAATGTATTTCTTTACGGATAGAAAATTCATCCCATCAAGACATTTCATTTTTAACAACATGTAGATGATAGTTTCCATTTAAGCGCCTAAGCGGAAAGACTAACGCAAAAAGATCTTATGTTCCGAGATTTCCAGTTTCCCTTCCCTTGAAAGTTTCCTGATGGTCCGGATGACTGTTTCGACCCTGAGGCCGGTCATATCGGCAATCTGTTGCCTTGTAAAAGGAACCAGAAATTTACCCTGCCTATCATCCTCTTCATGACTTTTTCTTAAATATTTTAACAGGGTCATAATGACATGATCAGGTTCGTAAGAGGAAATTTCTTTCAATATCATGCTTTTATATCGCAGACGTTCAGAAAGCAGGAAGGTAAATTTGCGCGTCAGTTCAAAATCGTTTTTCAGCAAATCCATGAACTTGTCCACCGGGAGTTTTGCCACAACGGAATCTTCCAGGGCAATGGCGTTGCTTGGGAAAGGGAAGCCGGCAAATATGGCGGGTTCGCCGAAGCTCTCTCCCTCCTTGAAGATTCCCTGGATGAATTCCTGTCCGTCGGCGCTGAAAGTACACATTTTCACAGATCCCTTTATTACCTGGTAATAATTGACGGGCTGATCATTTTCATAAAAAACGTAATCATTCTTTACCAGATTCAGGAATGAGGCATTCGATGATTTCAGAATATCTTCCGGTATGATCATTATAGTTAATGTAGTTCCTGCGTACAAATCCAATTTAATCCATCCCGAAAATTAAACAAAATATCAAAACCTGTTTTAACCATGAAGGGGCTGCCAGGGGAATTTCCAAATCGTATAATTACTGACAGGATTATAGATTTAAGGGAAAATTACAATGATTATTGAATTGAACCGGCATAAAAAAAGATTTTAATAAAAGAATCATCTTTTACTATAATAATAACTATCTATCTTTAAAGTTCGAACCGGTAATCCGTTAAACGCATATGATTTCGGGAAATAGCTTAAAGAAATTTTGTTTATCAATACTTTTACTGACCTCGTATACTGTCCATAGCCAGGGACTCAAGCCTTTGGAAGACTGGCAACTGGCAAAAAACAACGACAGCATCAGGGTTTATGTAAGAAGGATCCAGGCTGATTCCAGTCGTGTTGAACACCAGCTCAGGGTAGTTATGGATATGCATGCCGATTTGTGGGCCGTTGTAGCTACCCTGAGGGACCAGAAACATTTAAAAGACTGGATCAATCGTGCTGTCGAATGTTACAATTTTGATATTATCGACGATTTTCACTGGCATAATTATATCGAGTTCAACATTCCCTGGCCGTTGAATAACCAGGACATTGTAACAAAGAATACCATGCACCAGGATTCCGTTACAAAGATAGTGAGGCTCGAAATCGTAGATGATAATAACAAGCTTCCTCCGCGAAAAGGTGTCGACAGGATCCCGAGTTTTGAAGGAACCTGGACCATCACCCCCATAAAAGGCGGAAGGGTTCACATGGAATATACGGTTTATGCAGGTCAGAAGCCCTGGCTGCCATGGTGGGTTATCAGTCCTTTTGTTGAGTATGGCGTATGGAAAACCCTGCATGACATGAGGGACAGGGTCGCTGAAAAATATAAATCCGGAGTCAGGGTGAGTTATATCGAGGACGAATAATTTACTTTCGAAACTGCTTTCTTCTCAAAAAAAAATTTCACTTAGATTTCCTGAACTTCTGAAGAATTTCATCGGGTGCTTTCCCGGGGCTGCCGCAATCAAAAGGTGGGTCAGGATCATATTCGATGCCCAGTTGTATGGCTTTTGCCGTATTTTCTCCTGCCAGCAGGGCCGCGAGATAAAGCCCCATATCCATTCCCGCTGATACGCCTGCCGAGGTGATATATTTCCCATCCTGAACATATCTGCTGTTCTCGGTCTTGAGATTGTAGGCTGAAAGTTGTTCCATCCTTCTCCAGTGGGTGGTGCATCTTTTCCCTTTTAACAAACCCGCTTCTGCCAATAAAAGAGAACCTGAACAGACCGAAACGGTAAACCGGGTCGACCTATCCATCTTTTGTATCCATCCTATCAGTTTCTCATCCTTCAGCGTCATGTCTGTCCCGAATCCGCCCGGGATCAACAAAATTTCGGCTGAGGTAATTTCTTTCAGGGAATATCCTGCTTTCAATTCAAGCCCTTTGTCATCTTTATAGTATTTCTTTTCGATGGCTGCAAAAATCACTTCATAACCCGGGAGCCGGCTCAGGATCTCATAAGGACCTATCACGTCAAGAGCGGTAAATCGTTCAAACAATAAGAACACAATTGATTTATTATGGGTTGTATCGTTCATGTTTCAGGTAAAGTTTACATTCTGATATCATTTCAAAAATGAAATTTCATTTTTAAATATCAAAAATCAAAATTTGCCGACTCAGTGATCATGAGGGGAAATCAAATCCTGTCCCTGACCTCCGAATTCTTTCAGATGTGATATCCGACTTCCGTCATGAGGCAGTCGATATTGGTAAAGATCACAGATAATTTATAACAAGAGAGGTTTTTACCATGCTTATAATTATTCACGGAAGACGGGAGAAAAAGGACCTGATGACAGATCAATATAAAATGTCACGTCAAGGTTACCTGTATTCCGGTAACCTTCTTATTCGACAGGTTCTATATCAAGTACCGTAAAGGACCCGGGTACCAGGGAAGGCCGGGGTCTGGGGTTGTCTTTTGTAGCTTCAGGCACAGGACCGAATTCTGCCGTCGGAAGGTAAATATGATGGGTTTTCGTATCGAGGGTGATGGTCCTTGCACCTTCCTGTGTTTTCACATTTTCCAATACCTTATATGTATTTGCATCCACTTCCT
>JBJKSY010000274.1:0-3359 GCA_046703645.1 Cyclobacteriaceae bacterium | reverse complement strand
CCCTATCCTGTTTTCATTACGAGTCAGTTTGTGTGCTATATAAAACCCTTTAATTTTAAAGGATTAGCCGTTTTTTGATTTGTTTTGAATTAATTGCGGAAGACAGGAGGCTGGCCCGGAGCTGAAGCCTTCCACTGGAAGCCTTCTTTACGCCGTCCCCTCCCAAGAGGAGACCTCAGTATTTCTGGAGGAGACAAAATGTATTATGGGTTATCATATATAAAATACATGGTTTAAGACTTCTCTATTTGGGGCATGCTGTTACAAAAAGCCAGGACAGAATCTGTCTTTCAATCACATTGTAAAAAATCCTTTCTTCGCAAAAGAATGATTTCATTTTCAATTCCTAAAAAAGGTTTTCCCCTCCTTGGAGGGGCAGGGGGTGGGTAATCCGTCTTCCTTTGACCTTTGACCGATGACCGATGACCGACGACCGATGAACGACGACCGACGACCGATGACCGATGATAGAGGATCGAACATTCTGCCGGTAATAGAACTATCCCGTTTTCGATTATACAATTTTCCGGCTGGCACTGACTGGAAGCTCCATCTTCCATCCTCCATCCTCCATCCTTGATCGCCGAAGCTTGAGCGAAGGCGATACTACCCTTTCTACTTCGATCCTTCAGGCATGGCTACATTGGCCTTGATGGTGAGCATCTGGGTGGGATTTGTAGGATCGTTGGAGAAAATGGATACGGACTTCTGCTGAACCCCTCTTCTTCCTGTCGGATCGAAAGTTACTTTAACGACCTGTGATTCTCCGGGAGCAAGGGTATTTTTATCCATAACAGCCTTGGTGCATTCACAGTTGGCCTTGGTCTCACGGATATTAAGTTTACTTTTGCCATTGTTTGTCATGGTGAACTGGGCCTCCATCTTTTCGGTGGACTTGATGTTCCCGAAATCATAAGCCGTTTTATCAAAGCGCAACCTTGGCGCTTTTGCCAGCTCTTCGGCAGTCATGGGAGGGAAATATTCTTCGATAGTTGCCACCACAAGGAAATCTTTTATCGAATCCTGGCCGGCTTCATCCGTGTAGAGCACAAGCTGGTCGGTGACAAATCCGAGGACATTTTTCTTGACACGGTCATAGGTAACATTGATCACACCCTTGGTCTTTGCCGGTAAGGCAACCGGCGTTTCCATAACATGGATATAAGCGGGAGCGTCTACCTTGCTCCGGAAAGTAATGGTATGGTCGGTATCATTGAAGATGTCGAAGGAACGGGTTACGGGCTTTTCAGTCGTGATCCTGCCGAAATTAAAGGAACGGTAACGGGCACGAAGACCTCCGATCTGTGCCGGGTATTCGTCGGTTATTGTATTGGGCTTGTGGTTTACAGTTCCCTGGATATAAAGCCGGGTAATTGCCGGGTTGGTATTCGCAGTAATGGTCAGGGATTTATTGAAAGCCCCGGGCCTGTTCATGGGATTGTATTCGGCCTTGACAAATCCTGTTTTACCCGGGGGAACCGGTTGCCTGGTCCAGTCGGGAGTTGTGCACCCGCAGGAAGGCTGAACATTTTGTATCACCAGGGGCACCTTGCCGGTGTTGGTGAAATTGAAAGTGAATGAAATGGGTCCCCCGGTTTCTTCCACCGTTCCGAAATCATGCGTAGTGGTTTCAAAATTGAAGGCTGCAATATTTGTGTTATCCTGGGCAAGGATAAAATGGTAACTGATAAGGAAAACAGCGGAAAGTAATAACCTGCTTTTCATGACAATTTGGTTTTCTTTGAATATATACAGTTCTGTAAAAATACACCGTGCTGTATTGTTTATAAAACTTATAGGCAAATTTCGGGCCTGAAGTTTTAAAATTGATTTATTTTGCCAATCAGAAACTAAAATCATGTCGAGAATTTTAACAGGAATACAAAGTTCGGGGAGACCGCATCTCGGGAATGTACTGGGCGCAATTATACCGGCCATCGAATTATCAAAACAACCGGGAAATGATTCCCTGTTCTTCATTGCAGATCTTCATTCACTTATCTCCATTAAAGACCCGGAAACCCGCAGGAGCCATACCTATGCTATTGCGGCAGCATGGCTGGCATTCGGGTTCGATACTGACAGAAATATTTTTTACCGGCAATCCCACGTTCCTGAAGTTTGTGAACTCACCTGGTACCTGAACTGCATTACTCCGTTCCCCATGCTTGCAAACAGCCATTCCTTCAAGGACAAATCCGACAGGCTTTCGGATGTTAACGCAGGATTATTTACCTATCCTGTTCTCATGACTTCCGATATAATTCTTTATGATGCCAATTTTGTCCCTGTGGGGAAAGACCAGCGTCAGCATCTTGAAATGGCCCGCGATATTGCAATCAGTTTCAATAGCCAGTTCGGAGAGACTTTCGTTGTTCCTGAAGCCAGGATCAGCGAATCGGTAATGACAATTCCCGGTACCGACGGCCAGAAAATGAGCAAATCCTATAATAATATTATTGATATTTTTTTGCCGGAGAAAGAACTCAAAAAGCAAATAATGTCCATCGTAACGGACAGTACGCCGATAGAAGAACCAAAAAATCCAGATACCTGCAATGTCTTCGCCCTTTATAATCTGCTTGCCGGGCCTGCTGAGGTTGATGCAATGCGCGATAAATACCTGCAGGGGAATTTCGGATACGGTCATGCCAAGCAGGAACTACTGACATTGATCCTGAAAAAATTTGAAAATGAACGCCGACTTTTCAGTGAGGACATGGATAATCTTCCGGTTCTTGAAAATAAGTTAAAGGAAGGTGAGATCAAGGCAGGTAAAATTGCCCGCGAAGTTCTCGATAGAGTACGCAAGAAACTTGGTTACAGGTGAGGATGTGGGGTGATGGGGAGATGAGGAAAAGAGGGGCCGACCTGCAGCGGAGGTTATCTGGCATCAACCACGGGTTTTCGGGCAGCCGCACCTGAATATAATAAAAGACAATCATCCCAGGACTGGCTATTGCAGCTTAGGTTGCGCGGTTCCGGCTTGCAACTCCGGATCACGCTTGGGCGTGAGAAGGGGTGGGTCCCCCTATAAATTTGTAATAAGTTATAGATTGTCAACCCTGCTTGCTTCGCTAGCTGGCCCCCCTGCCTGTTGTCAGGGCAGGCTTGCGGCCAATGTTCACCGAACATTGACTGATCGCTCGGTCCTCCCCGGACTGGCTATTGCAGCTTAGGTTGCGCGGTTCCGGCTTGCAACTCCGGATCACGCTACGGCGTGAGAAGGGGTGGGTCCCCCTATAAATTTGTAATAAGTTATAGATAGTCAACCCTGCTCGCTTCGCTAGCTGGCCCCCCTGCCTGTTGTCAGGGCAGGTTTGCGGCCAATGTTCACCGAACATTGACTGATCGCTCGG
>JBJKSY010000273.1:0-5997 GCA_046703645.1 Cyclobacteriaceae bacterium | reverse complement strand
GGTCCGTCAAAAACCAGCACTACCTTGTGCCATTGCCGGAGATCTCCGGAAATTTCAGGGCTGTAATCAGGACGGGATTTCCCGCAGGCTATTAAAAGGAAAATTAATCCGGAGAAAATCAAAAAATTTTTCTTTTTCAATCTCATCATCTTCCCTGTCAATGTGCTTCCAGCCAATTTTCTCCTGTTCCTGTATCCACTTCCAGTGGTACATCCAAAGGAATAGCATTCTTCATGAGTTTTTCAACTTCCGGTCTTAAAGTGTCCAATTCAGGCTTATATACATCAAATATCAATTCATCATGAACCTGAAGGATCATTCTGGAATGTAATTTACCCGATTCAATAAATTCGTGAATATGGATCATTGCAATTTTTATCAGGTCGGCAGCGCTTCCCTGTATAGGAGCGTTGATGGCATTCCTCTCTGCAAATCCCCTCATGGTTGCATTCCGGGAATTAATGTCCCGCAGGTAGCGTCGCCTGCCAAGAATTGTTTCACCATATTCTTTTTCCCTTGCGGAATTGATCACTTCATCCATGTATTTTTTTATTGAGGGAAATTGTTCGAAATATGAATCGATGATAGATGCTGCTTCTTTCCTGGGAATTTGTAACCGTTCGGATAAACCAAAAGCCGAAATACCGTAAATGATCCCGAAATTCGCAGTTTTGGCTTTCCTTCGCATATTTTCATCAACCTTATCAATGCTTACATTAAAGATACGGCCGGCTGTCATGGAATGAATATCAAGGCCTTCATTAAAAGCCCTGATCATGCTTTCATCTTTAGAAAAATGAGCCATTACCCTAAGTTCAACCTGTGAATAATCGGCTGATAGCAAAATATGTTTTTTATCCCGTGCTATGAATGCCTTTCTCACTTCCTTTCCTTTGTCGGTCCGGATCGGGATATTCTGCAGATTGGGATTCGTGGAACTAAGTCGACCTGTAGCCGCTACGGATTGATTGTAAGAAGTGTGGATTCTTCCATCAGTCGCACTGATCATCGAGGGGAGAGCGTCTACATAGGTTGATTTGAGCTTTTGCACCTCCCTGTAATCAAGAATCTTTTTTATGATCTCATGTTCGGAAGCCATCCTTGCAAGAACATCCTCCCCTGTGGCATACTGACCAGTTTTGGTTTTTTTCGGATTGTCTGCCAGTTTGAGCTTTTCAAATAAAATATCACCCAGTTGCTTAGGTGACGAAATATTGAATTCCTCTCCCGCAAGGTCGTATATCTCTTTTTCCAGCTTTTCAAGTTCACCGGTCATTTCACCCGAAAGCGATTCCAGTGTTGAAGTATCGACTCGAACACCCTCTTCCTCCATCATTGCCAACACCGGTATAAGGGGCACCTCAACATCCCGGAATAAACTTGTAAGGCTCTTTTCCTTCAATAAGGGTTCAAAGACCTGCTTCAACTGGAGCGTGATATCAGCATCTTCACCTGAGTATTCGGTAACCAGGGCCGGGTCCACTTCCCTCATGCTTATCTGGTCTTTCCCTTTTTTGCCGATCAGCTTTTCAATAGGCACCGGGGAATAATGAAGGTAATTCTCGGCGAGCACGTCCATGTTATGCCTGGCATCCGGTTCAATAAGATAATGTGCAAGCATGGTATCAAAAAAAGGGCCCTTTGCTATGATCCCGTATCGTTTCAGGATCATGTAGTCGTATTTTACATTTTGACCTATTTTTAATATCCGGCCAGTTTCAAACACTGGTTTAAGAGGAGCAATGATCTCAAGTATTTCTTCCCTGTCAACAGGAACGGTAATATAAAAAGCTTCATGTTTCCTGTAGGAAATTGAAATGCCCACCAGTTCGGCAGAAGTCGGGTCAATGCCGGTGGTTTCGGTATCAAAGCAAAATTCTTTTTGTTTTAGAAGTTCCCCGGCCAGCTTTTTAACTTCGGATTCCTTCCGGAGTAAATGATAATGATGTTTTTCAGTTTTAATGTCCTTTAAGGAAGAATCTTCCGGCTGGGATTTTTCTTCATCCGGGCTTTCAGTGGTCGGCCCGGAAACATCGCTGAACATTCTTATCTGACCAGTTTCTTCCGTTCCCACAAGCTTTTCATCTCCAAATACTCTTCTTGACAGTGTCCTGAATTCGAGTTCCTCGAACAGGGATTTCAACATATTCCTGTCAGGGCCCTTATACTCGAATATTTCTTCATCAAAATCTACAGGTGAATTAATATTTATTGTAGCCAGCTTTTTGGAAAGAAGAGCCTGGTCTTTGAAGTTTTCCATATTTTCTTTCAGCTTGCCTGATAACCGATCCGTATTTTTCAGCAGGTTCTCTATACTGTCATACTCGTTTATCAGTTTAACGGCTGTTTTGGCACCGACACCCGGCACCCCGGGAATATTGTCTGCCGAATCTCCCTGCAGCCCAAGTATATCGATCACCTGGTCGACCCGCTTGATTTCAAATTTTTTAAGAACTTCTTCAATGCCCAATATATCGACAGCATTGCCCATATAAGCCGGCTTGTACAGGAAAATGTTTTTTTCTACCAACTGTGCATAATCCTTGTCAGGTGTCATCATATATACCGAAAATCCACAGGCAGAAGCTTTTTTTGCCAGCGTCCCGATTATATCATCAGCCTCATAACCATCTTTTTCAATAGCCGGAATATTGAAGGCGTCAATGATCTTTTTTACATACGGAATAGCAACCTGAATATCCTCAGGTTGTTTTTCACGATTGGCCTTATATTCCTCAAATGCTTCATGACGAAAGGTGGGTGCATGAGTATCAAATCCCACCCCGATATGCGTTGGTTTTTCCTTGTTTAATACATCCAGCAGGGTATTTGTAAAACCCAGGACCGCACCTGTACTCATTCCTTTGGAATTAATCCTGGGGTTCTTGCTGAATGCAAAATGGGCCCTGTAGATCAGAGCCATGGCATCCAGCAGGAAAAGTTTTTTTTCTTTCATGACGGAATAAGGATTACAGGTTTTCGGACTGTTTTAAGGAATTTTAAAATTAATATCAATTTTTATAATATTCAGGAATGTTTTTATTATTATAGACATTGGGGAGGAAAATTTCAACAGGAATTCCTGCCTTTGCATTTATTTTAACTGCTAAATATGAGTACTATTCTTGACCTTGTCGGCAATACTCCCATGGCCGAAATACAAAAAGTAATTCAAAAACCCGGTATCAGGGTACTGGCAAAACTTGAAGGAAATAACCCGGGAGGAAGCGTAAAGGACAGGGCGGCTTTCGGTATGATACAGGGCGCCATTGAAAGGGGGGAATTAAAAAAAGGAATGCGCCTGATTGAAGCCACCAGCGGGAATACCGGCATCGCACTGGCCATGGTGGCTAATTTATTCGGAGTATCCATTGAACTGGTGATGCCTGAAAACTCTACCCAGGAGAGGGTACTTACAATGAAAGCTTATGGGGCTGCAGTTACACTTACCCCTGCGGAAGGCTCTATGGAAGCTTCTATCGATTATGCCAGGGCCAGGGTAAGCGAAGGCGGTTATTTTATGCTTGACCAATTTTCAAATCCAGATAATTATAAAGCACATTACAGGACAACAGGTCCGGAAATATGGCGCGATACTTCGGGGAAAGTAACGCATTTCGTATCATCAATGGGTACAACGGGCACTATTATGGGTGTTTCAAGGTATCTGAAAGAAAAGAATCCCGGTATTCAGATCGTTGGGGTACAACCTTCGGAGGGCTCTAAAATCCCAGGTATAAGAAGATGGCCCAAAGATTACCTTCCGAAGATCTTTGAACCCGAAAGGGTAGACCGGATTATCGACGTTTCGGAAGAAGAGGCTACGCAAATGTCAAAGATCCTTGCACGGGATGAAGGAATTTTTGCCGGAATGAGCAGCGGGGGTGCTGTTGCAGCCGCATCAAAACTTGCAAAAGAACTGGATTCCGGACTGATTGTATGCATTATCTGTGATCGTGGTGATCGTTATCTTTCTTCTGACCTTTTCAACTGAACTGTTCCGATTCAAATTCCCTGAAAAGTCCGGAAAGTTTTTGTGTAAATATTCCGGGTTTCCCATTGCCTATAATATGATCATCCACTCTTGTTACCGGCATTACTCTTTTGGTGGTTCCGGTAATAAAAGCTTCTTCAGCCAGGGCCAGCTCTTTTCGCGGCAGATCCCTTTCTTCCACTTTCAGGATCTTTTCGGCAAGTTTCATCACGGTTTTGCGTGTAATGCCGTGAAGCACATTGTTACCCGGAGTTATAAGAGTACCCTCGCGGATGATAAAAAAATTGCTTCTTGAAACTTCAAGGATATTTCCGTTGAAATGATACAGCACATCATACCCTTTATTTTGTTCTATTTCCTTCCTTATCTTTATCGGGGTCAGGTAATTAATGGATTTTACACCGCTCCATTCCCTGAGATGCTCATAAGCGATCAGCTTTATCCCGTTCTGATAATATTTTTCATCTGGAAATGAAATCGGTTCAATGATAATAAAAAAATTAGGGTCACCCGGCGTAAATCCGTCGGATGAATAACCTCCGGTGAGGACCATTCTTATTCCTGAGTCCCTGAACTTATTATGGGATAGTAATTCAAGCACGGTTGCGGCAATCTTTTCCCTTGAAAAAGGGAGCTTCAGGTCCATCAGTGCAGCAGAATTTGAAAACCGGTCAAGATAATTTTCCATCAGGAAAGGTTTGTTGCCCGAAGCCCTGAAAAAATCGAATATACCATAACCACGCAGCAGGGTAAGATCATTAATCTTCAGGGTGGCCTTTGAAGCTGGCAGGATCTCTCCATTGACAAAATATACCGGTTCCATGCATAATTTGTTTTCGCAGCCAAAGTAAAACAAAAATTATCATTCGGAATATTGAAATCCCAACTATTCCCTTTTTTTATGTGTTACTTAAGTAAAGCATTTTCCCGTAATCCGGGCTAGCCTTCGTGAATTTATTATCGTGAATTATATTCCGATATGAAAAAATTGATCGTTTTCCTGATTTTATTTTCTGAAATTACAGGATGTTTCACCGGACAAGAGCATTCAATGGATGCCTGTTTATCGAAGGATCCGGTTAACGAACCAGGCTGGTTGAAAACCATGAAAGATTCCCTCGTGAATTGTTCCTGCCAGGTTTCTATCCTGCAGGGTACCTATAATAATCAAACAGTGTTTTTTACCCTGATGAATGATCCGCGGTGTGATGGAGTTTTTGGAACTTCACTTTATGATTGTGATGGAAATATGGTCAGGACATTCGGCAAGGATGATTACCAGGCATATGAGGCTGATGTTAAAATTGATACAACTCTATATGTCTGCAAAAATTAATATCTTATCCGATACGAGTGAATTCCACGATAAAATTAGCGCCCTTTCCGGGTTCGCTTTCACACCAGACCTTCCCGTTCATGGCCTCTACATATTTTTTAACAATGGAAAGTCCCAGTCCCGTAGAATGTTCTCCGCCGGTCGGCTGGGCACTTAGCCGCTGGAATTTACCGAATAGCTTTTTCATGTCCTCAACGGAAATTCCGGGGCCCTCATCCTTGATTTCAGCCCTGGCAAAACCGTTTTCCTTTTTTAACTTTACATGTATCCTGGTGTTGGGAGGTGAAAATTTTATGGCATTGGAAAGCAGGTTCTCGAAGATCTGCGTCGTGAAATCCCTGTCAAGGTTGGCGTATAATTCTTCCGATTCCAGGTTAAAGGATATTTTTTTTCTTTCGAACTCAGCTTTCATATTCCTGTTCACTTCGCGGATGATTTTATCAAGATTGATTTTTTCTGGTCGCAGGTCATATGCTTTTTCTTCCAGCTTCCTGATATCGAGCAACCGGATGATCATTTCATTCATACGGTTGAGTGATTTTTCAATAGCCCCTGCATAAAGCTGGTTATCTTCATTGGAAGGATCATTCTCGGTCTTAATCAATCCTGTCATTGTCAGGGCACTGGTGAGCGGGTTCCTGAGGTCATGGGCCACAATGCTTATAAT
>JBJKSY010000272.1:0-8441 GCA_046703645.1 Cyclobacteriaceae bacterium | reverse complement strand
TTGATTTGCAGCAATCCGCGGATCACCGGAAGGGTAAGAGCCACGTCCCCGATAGCGGAAAACCTGAATACCAGGATGCGTAAGGGCCGGTTGTCAGTTTCTGTTGCCAAGAATATTAATTAGTAATCTTCGTATGATTTCTCTTCCATCAGGCCGGAGCCTGTTTTAAGGTTGATATCATGCTTGATCTTTGCCCTGAGATCATTGGTGAAATATACCATGCGTGCCGTCTCAATAAAAGATTTGGAAAATTCCTGTTTCCTTTCATAATCCCGGATCCTGTCTTCAATTTCCCAGAGTTTCTGGTTGACCTCCTTCAACTGTACATATAAGGGATCTGAACGGTCAAGGATCGCCCCGGCCGTCTTTTCTAGCAAATTATACTCTTTGCGTACATTTTCCAGCTTAACGGTATCCGTCATCCTTTCCATCTTGATCTCCAGGATGGTCAGTTTATCGATAAGTTCCCCGTTTGATACTTCAATTTTCATGGATTGTGCATTGGTTTTCAAAAATACTGATTCTTGACATGATTTGATTTCGAGAAATTTAAAAGTCTGTAAATCAGAAACCTCCGAGTGAGCGTATAAGGAATTTTATTCCCAGTAGCGGGTTTCGTGCAATATCTCCGTTAATAATACCAACCAGCATTTTCTGCAGCCCGGATTGTTTATCAATATTGCGGAATATCCTTTTAACGAGCCGGGGATGCGTAGCGGCGTTCTGAAGCAACGTGCTCATCCTCAGGGCATTTCCCAATTTCCTGTAAACTGCCTTGTCATATTTCCGGTTAAATAATGCTGAGAAGTCATTTTCATTGATACAGCTTATGGCCTGTTCCGCTGCAAATTTCCCGCTATACATGGCATTCCCTATGCCTTCCCCGAAAAACGGTTCTATCAGTGAAGCCGCATCGCCGGCAAGCAAAAAATTATCCCCTGATATCACCCTCCTGGCAGATCCGAGGGATAAAGGATATCCTTCGGGTCCCGATATCAGATTTGCGCCTGCAAACCTCTCCCGCAGGTATGGATATTTATCAATTAATTCTGGCAGCATTTTTTTCAGGTCGGTTTTTCTTTTTTCAAGGATATCCGATCGCTGTCCCAGGCCGACATTCACCAGGGTTTCATTGACGGGGAAAATCCACAGGTAGCCCGGCAGTAGTTCTTTCAGAAAATGAAATTCGATATAACCCGGCTCCCCTGCAGGCTTTATATTTTCATAGTAATACCTTAAGCCGCCCGCAAGATTTCTTTTTATGGTCCTGTACCCGCTTATCTCCATGGCTATCTTCGACTGGCTGCCTGTAGCGATTATGGCCAGCCGTGTTTTTAGCATTTCGTTCCCTTCCCGGTCAGAAAATATCAGGTACCCCGGTTCTTTCCGGAAAGTGTGCAGGTTAATTCCCGAGAATACTTTAATCTCTTTTCTTTTACGGGCTTCATCAAGAAGAAAATTATCGAAATCTTTCCTTTTCGAAACGGAAACTTCCCGGATCTTGTTATCTACCAGGTAATTGACCGGCACGCTTAATTTTTCCTGACCCGGACCAAAAAAATGGACTCCCCTGCCTTCCGACCTTCCCTGAAAATGCAGGAATTCATTGAAAATATCAGAGTCCAATTGCCGTAAAACACTGATCACATATCCACCCAGGCAATCACCGCAAATTTTGTCCCTGGGAAACTCTTCCCTGTCGATCAAAACACAGGATTGTCCGGATTTACTAAGAAACAAGGCTGCCGTAGACCCGGCAGGGCCGGCACCGATTACTGATATATCCGATTCAATCATTGATCCCTGATATCTGTTCTTTTTTAAGCCTAGGAGAATCCGATTTCAAGTATTAAATTAGCCTAATATTAATTCAATCCAATTTAATTACTTAACCCTGTTTTTCAGCCATGAAAAAATTTTTCATCATCCTGTCCGTCATTTTTGTCGTCCTGATCGGCGCGATAATTATCCTCCCGATTATTTTTAAAGGTGAGATCAAGCAGGCTGTCCAGACTGAAATTGAAAAGAATATCAAAGCCAAAGTGTTTTTTGACGAAAATAAAATCGGGGTTTCCATCCTTAAGAATTTCCCGAATATTACCCTCACACTCAGGGATTTCGGCCTGGTAGGAGTTGATCCCTTCCAGGATGACACTTTGTTTTCAGCTTCCCGGTTCGCACTGACAGTTGATATTAAAAGCGTAATATCCGGAGACAATATCAGTCTTAAAAAAATTGACCTGGATAATCCCCGGATTTTTGTCCTTGTTTTGAAGAACGGAAAGGCCAACTATGACATTGCCGTTGATTCGGGTACAACCGCCGATACAACAAGCTCCGGAAGCAGCAACATGAAAATTGGAATTCAATCATGGAACATCACCAATGGCAGGATCGTTTATGATGACGAATCCATGCCCATGCTGGCTGTGCTCGACGGCCTGAACCACACGGGATCCGGCGATTTTTCCACTTCCGTTTTCGATATGAAGACCCATACTACCATCAACAATATGCTGATCAGTTACGGCGGCGTGGATTATATAAAGAACAAGAAACTGGATGCCGATATTACCATGAATATGGACCTTAATAAATACAAGTTCACATTCAGGGAAAACAGCGTTAAGCTCAATGATTTCGGGCTGAAGTTTGACGGCTATTTTGCCATGCCGAAGGAAGGCTATGATATGGATATCAATTTTAAAAGTGAAGAAAATTCATTTAAAAGCCTCTTTTCCATGGTTCCTGAAACTTACCTGAAAGGATATGAAAATATAAAGGCCGACGGCACATTTACATTCGAAGGTTTTGTAAAAGGTTTGTACAGCGATTCGTTGAAAAAAATGCCCGCCTTCAGGTTTGCCCTGAAAACCAATAACGGCAGTGTCAAGTATCCCGACCTTCCTGAAGAGATTAAAAACGTAAATGTTGATTTCCTGGTTGATAACAAGGATGGGGTTATCGATAATACCACCGTAGATCTTAAAAAATTCCATGTCGATTTCGGGAATAACCCCATCGATGCAACTCTTCATGTCGACAACCTGAAGAATTATAAATTAAAAGCGACAATGGCAGCCAGGTTCAACCTGGGCGATGTAACTAAAATGGTGCCGCTCGACAGCACTGAAATAGCCGGAATGCTGGATGCCAGCCTCAGTGTTGACGGGGTTTATGACAGCACCAAACATATTATACCTGCTCAGGGCACCCTGTCACTTTCCAATTTTTCATATAAAAGCCCCATGCTTCCCCAGGGGATGAAGATTTCTTCAACCCGCATGAATATAAACACTTCACAAATTGACCTGGATCACTTCGACGGAACGGTCGGGAAAAGCGATATGCATATGAAGGGATTCCTCAGCAATTATGTTGATTATGTATTCGCAAAAGATGCAGTGCTGCACGGCCAGCTTGATTTCAGCTCGAAAGAATTCAATGCCAATGAATGGATGACTTCGGATACGACTTCCACTTCGCCTGAAGATACAAGCACCTATCAACTGGTCCAGATTCCCAAAAGTATTGACTTCACCCTTAATTCTTCTATCGGGAAAATCGATTATGAAAACCTTGCCCTCGAGGATTTCAAAGGAATGCTTATAGTAAAGGACGGCATACTAAGATTGCAAAAAGTCGGTTTCAACACCCTGGGCGGGGTTTTCGGCATGGACGGCACTTACGATACGCGTGACATGACGAATCCTTTGTTTGATTTTAATTTTTCCATCCAGGATCTTTCTATACCGGTGGCATATAAATCGTTCAATACTGTCCAGAAAATGGCTCCTGTCGCCAAAGTAATGGAAGGGAAATTCTCGACCAATTTCAAAATGAATGGCAAGCTCCAGAATGATTATATGCCCGATTATAACAGTGTGCAAGGAGATGGGTTACTGAAAATTTCCGATGCGAAAGTGAAGGGTTCGGAAACAAAAATTGTTTCGAGGATTTCCAGCGTTACCAAACTGGGAGGCGGCGGAAACGGGGATATAACGCTCAAGGATGTCCAGATAAAATTTCAGATCATCAATGGGCGCATATACACAGAACCTTTCAATGTGAAAATAGCTAATAATAATGCCCTGATAGCCGGAAGCAGCGGTCTTGACGGCACACTGGATTACACTATTAAAATGGATGTTCCGGCAGCAGCGGTCAATGCGGCCGCCTCGCTGGTATCCTCTGTCACCGGACAGAAGTTTAACCTGGCCGGCACCAATATGAAAATGAACCTGGGTGTAAAAGGCAATTATGATGATCCCAAAGTATCCCTGCTGGGCGCTGAATCCGGGGGTTCTTCATCATCTGCTAAAGAATCAATGCAAAAAGCCGTTGAACAGAAAAAAGAAGAAGTGGTGAACCAGGCGAAAACTGTAGTGCAGGAACAGAAGAAAGAAGCTGAGAAAAAAATTGACAGCGTGGCCGCACAACAAAAACAAAATGTCCAAAAAGAAGTTGATAAGGCTACAAAGGATGTAAAAGGAAAACTGAAAGGCCTGTTTAAGAAAGGCGGTAATTGATATTTAAAATCCTGTTATGTATGGTTTCAGCGAATTAAGCCCCGGCGGTTTCATTGCCATTATTATCGGGATCATCGTCATATATATCATTTATAAACTGGTCTTTCCATCCAGGGATAAAGATTAATAATCACCTTGTCGAAGCTTCCCGCTCTTGTCGAAGCGTCCCGCTCTTGTCGAAGCGTCCCGCTTCGACCATAATGCCGATAATCCCCCCGTCCTTAATTATTACCATCCCTTGTCGAAGCGTCCCGCTTCGACCATAATGTCGTTAATCCTCCGGTCCTTAATTATTAACTTAATATTGGTTACTTTCGAAGCAGGAATAATTTTTTAAAACTATCGGTATGAAAAATGTAATTTTATATTCACTGGTTTCGTTTTTTCTGCTTGCATTCATCACAAATCCTTCCGGTAATCGCCAAATTTCACCAACCTCCGATTCCATTCCCCTTCCCGAACACCCGCGACCCGATTTTGAACGGCCCGACTGGATCAACCTTAATGGCACTTGGCAGTTCCGGTTCGACTCCCTCAATTCAGGATTAAATAAACAATGGTATAAGGATCTCAATCATTATAATGAAAAAATTCTCGTTCCCTATTCCTGGGGATCTAAACTTTCCGGTCTTGAGGATAAGGCGGATATCGGCTGGTATCTGAGAACTATTAATGTCCCCCCGGCCTGGAATGGAAAAAGAATTTTTTTGGTGATAGGTGCTGCAGACTGGTTGAGCAAGGCCTGGCTCGATGGAAATTACCTGGGACAGTACCAGGGAGGATACACTCCTTTTGAATTTGAGATCACACGGTATGTTAAATACGGCACCGATCAGAATCTGGTGGTCCGGGTCGATGATACTCCTCATCCTTTTAAACTTGAAGGCAAACAGGGTTATGGAAAAGCCAGGGGGATCTGGCAAACTCCCTACCTAGAGGCCCGGGGCCAGGATTATTTCGGCTTTATTCATTTCACGCCGGATATAGATAATAATTCAGTAAAGGTTGAAGGCAGTCTCGGCAATCCTTTATCAAAAAGCATGAATCTTAAACTGGTTATCGACAAAAATGGCGCAAATGAAACAACAGTGGAAGAACCGCTGAAGGCAGGAATAAAAGATTTTTCTTTCACCGTCAATATCAAAAATACCCGTTTATGGACCCTCAATGACCCCTACCTTTACTGGGTAGATGCAAGCCTGATATCCGGCAAGGAAACCGTTGACAAGGTTACTACTTATTTCGGCATGCGGAAAATCAGCACCATGGATCTTCCCGGCACAAATTACAGGTACGTTGCTCTTAACAACCAGCCTATTTACCTGAAGATGACCCTCGACCAGGCGTTTCATCCCGACGGTTTTTATACCTGGCCATCAGACGAGTTCATGCGTGATGAGATCATCCGGTCCAAGAAGATCGGCCTCAATTGTAACAGGATACATGTAAAAATAGAATTGCCGAGGAAATTGTACTGGGCAGATAAACTGGGATTACTCATTATGGCGGATGTCCCCAATTCCTGGGGCCAGCCTGATTCGGCCATGATACACGAATCAGAAACAGCCATGGTGAATATGATCAAACGCGACTATAATCATCCTGCCATATTCCAATGGGTTTTGTTCAATGAAACCTGGGGACTGTTCACGAATACCGACAGCGGGAGATTTTATCTTCCCAGGACCCAGAAATGGGTGATCCACATGTATGATGAGGCTAAATCACTCGACCCCTCACGGCTTGTGGAAGATAATTCGGCCTGTAATTATGATCATGTCAAGACCGACATAAATTCCTGGCATGCTTATCTCCCGGGTTATGAATGGAAAAAAATGCTCGACGAGTTTTCGGACAAGACCTACCCGGGCTCATCCTTCAACTTTGCCAGGGGATATGTACAGGGAAACCAGCCCATGTATAACAGCGAATGCGGTAATGTCTGGGGTTATGAAGGCAGCACCGGTGACGTTGACTGGAGCTGGGATTATCATATTATGATGAACCAGTTCAGGCTTCATCCCAAAGTGGCCGGCTGGCTGTATACAGAACACCATGATGTGATCAATGAATGGAACGGCTACTACCGTTACGATCGCTCTGCCAAATTCACGGGATTCAGTGAACTCGTAAATGGCATGAAACTGAACGACCTTCACAAGGATATATATCTCATCCCCGATATGGACCTCTGCTCGGACCAGGATCCCGGGACAGAAGTTGAAATACCTCTCTGGCTTTCAACCATGACAGAACATATTCCCTCTCCTGACCTGGTTGTATCGGCCAAATTAAAATGGTGGGACAGGATCGGCACCATGCAGTCAGAAGACCTGGGATCAAAATCATACCCGGTCGCAGCCTGGAAGGTTGCAAAGCTCGGCAACTGGCCGGTCAAACTTCCTTCAGAGCCCGGTCTGGCCCTTGTTGCTTTCACCGTTTCGGATATTTCCGGAAATATTATTCAGCATAATTTCATTACTTTCAACTTAAGGGATGCCAATAATAATTCTGAATTTAATGTTACGGAAGGAAATAAAAAATTCGAAGTGCTGACAGCCAATCCCGTATCTCCTGTAGAACAGCACTGGTCTGAAAAATCGTGGCCTGCGATGGAAGGCTTGAAAATGAACGGAACAGGAACCGGTTATTTTGCCTACAAATTTACACTTCCGGATAACCTGCAAAAAGATCAGGTGGCAGAGGTGACATTCCGGGCGGAGCTGGGAGCCAAACAATTGTTCGGAAAGGACAGGGACAAGGAATCTAAAATGGAGGGTGATTACATGCGTGGAAAGGGAACCCTTGATCCATCCAGGAACCCCAATTCATACCCGATGACAGATACAAAAAAATTCCCTTCCCAGGTTTCCGTCGAAGTAAACGGGAAAGTTATCGGTGCGCAATTTCTTCCTGACGATCCCGCCGATTCACGGGGTATCCTTTCCTGGCACAGCCAGTTGAAAGATCATAAATTGCGTGAAGCGGGTTCCTATGGTTACCTGGTAAGTTTTGCAATACCTGAAGATGTTCTTGAAGATGCCTGGGCTAAAAAAGAATTTACTGTCAGGCTGATCTGTAACGAATTCCCTGGCGGCCTTGCTGTATACGGGAGAAATTCAGGCCGGTATCCGTTGGATCCTTCCCTGGTCTTCCTGGTGAAATAGTATCCTGAGAGAAATATCCCCCCACTTCTGGCGCGAGTCTTAACATTGTCTGTGCGCTGCAGGACTCGTGCCAGATCTTTCCCACACTCAGGGTCTCCTCTTCTCACACCCCACTCAGAATCTCCTCTTATCACACTCCCCACTCAGAGTCTCCTCTCTGTTCGGCTTGCGCGCCGGAAGGGACTATGAGTTATTGCATCAATTCCATATCTATTCCTCCATTTAAAAAACTGTCTCCTACATCCGACAATCAATAATTTTTTTTAACTTGTTCCTCCATTAGTCTTAAACTTATTCAAGTCATTTTAAATTTTTCAAATCTTAAAACCCAATGAAACGAAATCTGAACTTATCTATTTCACTGATCCTGTTTACCGCACTGATATTATCGGTTTCCTGTAAGAACAACACAAAAAAGGAAACAGTGGCAACAGGCCCCAACACACTTACCCAGGCTGAAAAAGATTCCGGCTGGGTGCTGCTTTTCGACGGCAAAACCCTCGATGGCTGGAAAAGGTATAATCATGATACGATCGGCCCTTTATGGTCGGCTGACAGCGGCCTGATTATCTGCAACGGTACCGGGCTGACCGAAGGCACGGCAAATATCGGTGGCTCCCTGATCACTACCCGCCAGTTCGGGAATTTTGAACTGAGCGTCGACTGGAAAATATCCCCCGGCGGAAACAGCGGGATACTTTACCATGTGGTGGAAAAGCCCGAACTCGCCCATGCCTATGAATCC
>JBJKSY010000271.1:0-6267 GCA_046703645.1 Cyclobacteriaceae bacterium | reverse complement strand
TGAAGTTCATCCCCCCTGAGGACCTGATTTACTACGGACTTGAGTACAAATATGTGACCCTCTATCTTACGAAAAAGCTGACCTATGAGGAAATGAAGTCACAGTTGGAAACAGCCATACACCAGATGGCTAAAAGGCAGATGACCTGGTTCCGTAAAATGGAAAGAAGCGGGTACAGGATATGGTGGATCGATGGCCGTGAATCCATTGAGAATAAAATACTGCGGGCATTCGATGTTCTTGAGAAAAACGGGTGTGCAAACCTGATCATTGAAAAGTAGTTAAAACCTGAAAATTACCGGCTATTGAATTACCACTCCCAGCCGGACTCCATTTTTTTCCGGTTCAGGGAATTATTTTATACCGCAATAATTCATAATATCTTTTTAATTTTTACGGATACAACATAATCAGGGCCGCTCAGATTATATACTTTCTTGAAATAATCCGGACAGGATTCCCGCATCCCTCCTTCAATGAAACTTTGCATCCGGTAAAAATATCATGTTAAAATCCCGTTCCGGATTTCCTCCGTATTGACGTAATATTCAATAAAAATTAATCCGATGGAACCGTTAACCTGGAACATACCTATTCGCCGGAGGTTTTTCGTGAGCCTTCTCGCGGGAACCCTGGTCACCGCAGGATGCACACCGGTCCGGTTATTGCTCAACGGTACCGGCTTGCACCGAAACCATTTTTATGTACTCAGGGATTTCATGGAGACGATCATTCCGGAAGCAAAAATGACGGAAAAAGAGGCGGGCTATTTTTTTGACCCCTCCTATCCATTTTTCCCTTACACAGAGATCTTTATCAGTGACCTTAATCATTCAACGGTCAGATTATATGGGAAATCGACCTTCAGTGAGTTAAATCCTTCAGAACGTGAGAAATTAATAGAAAACCGGTTGGGAAAACCCATGGTCGATAAATTGTATTACACAGCCATCTGGATGACCCAGGTAATATACTATACGGGTATTTCAAGAAGCGATCTAAGCTGTCCCATTATCGGTTTTAAGCCTGAAGCCCCCCATGAAAAAAATGAAATCACCTATCCGGATCCCGGTGATTTCATCGGACGTTGCGAAACAAAAAACGGTAACCTTAATTAAACCGGATCATGAAAAATTCGAACTATGATGTCATCGTTATTGGATCAGGTTTTGGGGCGGCTCCTCCTGCCCTCAGGCTGGTCAGGGCCGGTTTTTCAACCCTGGTCCTGGAAAAAGGTCCGTTTATTGATCCTATGAAGGATTTCAAACAAAGCCAGGATCCTAACTACCTGCTCACCTATTTGAAATCTTTGCAGTCTTCAACCCTAACGCTCAATTATGTTGAGGCGCTGGGGGGAGGTTCAGGATTCTATGAGAAAATGTCACTGAGGGCTCCGGAAATTGTCTTTAGACAGAAGGATGAAAATGACCGGTTATTATGGCCCGCAGGCATTAACCGTCAGACACTTGATCCATGGTATAAGATCGCCGAAGTCATGCTTCGTGTACATCAGATTGAAGAAAGACATGTACCTAAAACAGGTCTCGTATTTTCTCTATTCATGAAGCACCTGAATTATTCTGTTGAAAGGTCGCGATATGCAGATACATTTTGCACGGGTTGCGGGTATTGTGTCTTTGGCTGTGTCCATGGCGGAAAGGAATCCCTGCTTGTCAATTATATTCCGAAAGCAAGGGAACATGGCGCCCGATACATCACCGGTGCTGAAGTGGTTTCAATTAAGCCCTTACCCGGATCCAAGGCACATCGGGGAGTTAAAAACCTTTCTGAGATCCCCCCCCGTTTTGAAGTTACAATCCTGGACCGGGCGACAGGAATCAGATCAAATTTTAAATCAAAGATCCTGGTGCTGGCAGCGGGTACCATCGGCACCGCCAGATTATTGATGATCTCAAAGGATAACCTTCCGTCTCTAAGTCATCATATAGGAAAGAATATTGCCATAAACGGAAGCGTAAGGGTGGCAGGTCTCCTCCCCGACGGCTGTCCTGACGGAGATATGTTCAAGGGTCAGTCGCATCCGGGCATCATCAGTTATGAATTTTTCAATTCCCATAAGATAATGATTACGGCTTTCAAGGGACTTCCCCTGCAAATTTTCGGAACTGCCAGATTCACACGTTCCACAAGGGATTTATTCTGGGGTGAAAGCCATGTTGAGCTCATGAAAAAAATCAGGAAACGTTTCATTTTCCTGGATGCCCACGGAGTAACCCCGCCCGGTGCCCGGCTGTTAATGGACAAAAATCAGCAGATAAGAATATCCATGAAACTGAATGATAAATGGAATTCCTATTATTCCCGCACTCATAAAATACTTCAGGATATCCTGGTAAAAAACGGGTGCCGCGAATTGAATTTTGACCTCATACGGCCTGACGGCATGAATTATAAAGGGATCCGGTTCACAACGGCCCACCAGGTGGGATCCTGCAGGATGGCTGACAGCATTTCCGACGGGGTTGTGGATCCCATGGGAGAAGTTTTTAATTATCCCGGATTATTCATCACAGATGGTTCCGTGGTTCCGTCTTCAACAGGTGTCAATATCAGCCTTACCATTCTGGCCAATGCCGAAAGAATCACACAGGGTATAATGGACCAATATAAATCCGCATGAGAATATTGTGCAGGATAGCCTGTATCCTTTTTGAAAGTTAACCTATAGCAATATCCATCATATATATAGATACCTGGAATCTCGGCCAAACATTTTAAGTTATGGAACAATCATTCACCCACGTTATTTTTAACCCGGCCGCCGATGGCGACAAAGCCCGTGAATTATATGTGCCGCTGAATCTTGTGCTTTGCAAGAGACTCGGAAAAAATTATGCTTTCCATACAACATTCAAATCCGGCGAGGCTGCGATCATTTGCCGCAATGCCCTCCGGGATGGTGCTGGATTGGTGATTGCAGCCGGCGATGAAGGAACTGTTAATGAGGTAATAAATGGTTTCTTTATAAGGGGCAATTCCATTAATCCAAATTGCTGCCTGGGCATTCTGGATTGCGGAAAAGCACGGAAACTGACCAAATTCCTTGGCCTTCCTGAATCCCTGGATGATCAATTTAATCTGATTTTCAGCAACCGTGAAAAACATATCGGCCTGGGTGCCATAATAAACCCGGGATCAAAACTGCATTTTCCTGAAAGATTTTTTTTAAGCGAATGTCGTTTGGAGATAAAAAACGGGGGAATATTTATTCATAATACCTCTGACATATACAAAAGCCCATCAATTTTAATTGATAATTCTTTCTCAAAAAGGAATAACCGTAGTCCCGATTTGCCCATTCAATTACGTTATGCAGGGAAATACACAATGGCGCATAAAGGATGTGAAATTTTAGTCCGGAATGGAAGCTTCCTGGATATAGAAATGAAAATTTCTCCTTCCAGAGTATGTTCCGGAAATAATTTAATGTTCCATATTATAAAAAAGAGGCAGCAGGTTCACCGGTTATCCGGCCTGATGAATATGTTTCCGGTTATACATGCCTTATTTCCCGAATACAGGTTTCTTAAAACTGACTATTTAGGGATTGATTCTCCGGCCAGGCCTTGCGTAGTTGCTGACGGCGACAATATTGGAACAACCCCGATCTATATTAAACTGTTGCCCGAGATCCTGAAAGTGAAACTTTAAATTCAATTTTCGACGCCAGCAAATTATTCCTGGGATGGAATTAATTAAAGGCTACGGGACCTTTTGTAGAATTTTCATACCGGTTTTATGAAACCTTTTTGAAGGATACCTGCTAATTGAATTGCAATTGGAGCCCGATCCCGTAGGTTTTCGATGCCAATTGGGTTACCGGGTAAAAACTGATATTAACATTCCCGGCATGAAACCTGTTATACCTTTTCACCGATGCCTGACAGGAGATAAAATTGTAAATTGCCCCTCCGATGATAAGGCAATATCCCAGTTTTTGACGGTTCCGAGATCTTAGTGACCCATCCTGGGCCTCCATTGCCACGATCCCTCCGAATGTACGAATGGCAATTCCACCCAATCCGTTTGCCAGGTCATCAGCATAAAAATTACCAATCGAAGGCCCTATGACCACGCCATAACTGACAAGCAGGAAACCACCGATCACACCTCCCCATCCTTCACCGGAATACAGTCCCACATTATCTTCAGAACTATGAATCATAAGGGTGCCCAGGCCTACAGGAATAGCGGTGTTCAGGGCAGATAGTATTATGGCTGTAGTAAAAGTCTTCTTTTTATATACATGTATCCGTCTTTCATATCTGTTTACCGGCATATTCATTATCTCCGATTTTAATGAGGCAGATCGGTCCTGGGCCCGGATCTTTATAATCACCGGGACGAAACAAATGAGTGTAAGGATGAATAGTTTTTTCATGGTTAGAATTATTTTTCAGGTTCAAATATTCAATCAGGTACGGATTTCTTTTCAATATATATGAGGGCATCAAGTGAATTGAGCTTTTCAATGGGCAATGCAACCGGGCCGGGATAGAACCGGATTTTCACCGGAACAAGTCATTTCCTTACGGATCATATTTTCAGATTTTAAGTGTTACCTGGATTCCCATTTTCGCCGGGAAAACGGAAAAAGCAGGCGTTATGAATACCTGTGCCTTCCCAACATGGATCCGGTTATACTTTTCCACTAATTTGGCAGCGGATGAAATATTATAAACTGCGCTTCCAAGGATTAAACCGGAACCAATTAAAATGCCCCCTTTTGACTGTGGGCTCGAATACCATGATACAAGAAGAATAGTGGCGCCTGCCCCGCGGATGAACATCCCTGAAATGCCGCGGAGTTCATCTTTTGCATATAAATTTCCAATCGACGGCCCTGCAATCACTCCATAGGCTATTTCAGCGATCCCGGATAACCCCACAAACAGGATATCGGGATCCTCATCACCGGTTTTAATGCTATGGTTATAGGAGAGAATGGAAAGTATTCCTATGCCGGCAGGAAGAAATGTGTTTACCAGGGAAAGGCAAACAGCTTTACCCGGGGTTTTAGGGGTAAAAACCTGGGATGAGGCCAGATTCACTGAATCCATAAAGCTGATCGATCCGGGCAGCCTGGTATTTTTAATATCCGGTGTTGTCTCTATAAGATCAACGGAATCTTTTTTCTGAAGCGAATTGCCCAAATTTTCATTGAATTCCTGACCGAACCCCGGGATAATAAACAAGGCCCAGGTCATCATCGGAAGTGTTATTGACAGAATTCTCATAATAGTTTGAAAAATTTTCAAGAAAAATAATCAGGTCTACGGGGGAAAGAAAATCAGGAATTAGGTGTAAAACGGGAATCAAGGCACATTTCCATAGGAGGAACGCTTTTAATAAAGCTATTATGGAATTTTGCCGATACCTGGTCCGTGAGGTCTTATAAATTCGTATTCAGCAAAAATCAATCTTATAATAAATGATTTTTAAGAAATTTCTTTTATGGATAAAATCAGAATTTTTTCTTAATTTTCTTAAGGTCATAAAGTTTACCATACAAATACCTGATTTTTTTACTTCATGAATCCAAATATACCTTTCAACCATGGAACAAGATTTCAATATTCAACAAAAATTTTTTGAGGAGGTCAAGAATAAGATCCTGCCGAATCAATCGCTGGCCGACATAATTTCAGATGAATTAAAGATTGGAATTGATAGTGCTTATCGGCGTATCCGGGGAGAGACAAGTCTTTCGATTGAAGAATTAAAGCATCTATGCGATAAGTTCCGGATTTCCCTGGATGCCATTTTCACCAGCACCTCCGACAGCGTGCTTTTCAGCTACCGGGCGATCAATCCCGAGAAATTCAATTATGAGGCTTATTTCATGTCGATAATCGATAACATGAAAGCATTGAGCATTTACGACCTGAAAGAAATTATCTATGCCGCCAAGGATGTTCCCCTGTTTTATTATTTCATACTTCCCCGGCTGGCTGCCTTTAAGATATATTTCTGGATGCGGAATTTTTATTCCTTTCCGACCATGGAAGATAAGGTGTTTGATCCCGGGATCGTATCGGGAAATGTATTGGTAGTTGCCAGGAAGGTATGGGAAAGTTATATACATATTCCAAGTGTTGAAATCTGGAGCGATGAATCGATCCTGATCACACTCCGCCAAATCCTATATAATTATAATTGCGGAAGGTTCAGGAACAAGCAGGATGCCCTTGATCTTCTTAACGATTTCCGGTCCATAATCCAGCATCTTCACCGACAGGCTGAATC
>JBJKSY010000270.1:0-4683 GCA_046703645.1 Cyclobacteriaceae bacterium | reverse complement strand
GGCTCGCAGATATCCACGAGATGGTAGGGTATCTGCTCGCCATTTACCCAGTAATTTCCGTAATCCTTCCCGGTTCCAATGTCCATTTTGCGGTAAACCTGACGGGAATCGGCAGAAATAATCTCACCGTTGACATAATAGGCCAGATTGGCGGCAAAAAGTGTTTTTCCGCTGGCTGTAGGACCGGTAACTGTGATCAGGTTTATTTCACTCATTGATTTCCCCTCATTGTAAATTTCTTGTCCCTGAAAGTAACCTTTTACAAACTGCAATTATAACCTAAAATCCGTTGAATCGGCGATAAAATCACCTGCCTAAAAGAGAAAAATGACATGAAGAACAGCAGGCTAAATCAAAAATTCTAAAATTATAATGTGAAATGAGGTACAAAAAAAATATTTCAAATAAGAAATTTAATTTCTTTAATGCTGATTATCAATGAATAACAATATTTTTTTCATATATATGAAAAATATGACATATGTCATTATTGTTATTTAATTGCTAATATATATTAGCGCGCAATAATTAATTTTTGAGCGTATGTCACCACGAATGATAAGAAATATCATTATTGTTTTACTCCTGAATGCAGCTATCCTGGTTGCCGTTAATTATTTTCATCATGAACCTGTCCCAAACCTGAAGACGGAGGAACTGAAAATAAAATACGCCATCAAGGATTCTTCATCGGTCGATCACAGTAAATTCCTGCAGTTGCAGAAGAAATTCAACAGCCCTCAGGAAGTTACTGAAGCCTGTTTATCCTGCCATAACGGAACTGCGGCTGAAGTGATGTCATCCAGCCACTGGAACTGGCAGCGTGTATCCTATATTGATGGAAGGGGAATTAAATTCATCGGGAAGAGGGATATTCTGAATAATTTCTGCATTGGAGCGGAAAGCAATGAAAAAGCCTGTTCAAAATGCCACATAGGTTACGGAATGTCGGACAATCATTTTGATTTCAACAATCAAAGGAATGTTGACTGCATGGTATGTCACGACAACAGTAACGAATATATAAAAGGTTCATCGACAGCGGGCTATCCCGACCGTAGTGTGAATCTTACCAAGGTGGCGGAAAGTGTGGGAAGACCTTCCAAGATCAATTGCGGAGCCTGTCATTTTAATGGTGGCGGCGGAAATAATGTTAAACACGGAGATCTTGAGGAAGGTATATTGACATGCACCCGTGATGAGGATGTACATATGACCTCCGCAGGAATTGACCTCGACTGTGTTTCATGTCATAAAACAAAGCACCATGATATTTCAGGGCGCCTGTATTCGGTCTCTTCCAATAATGTGGACCGGGTTACCTGTGAACAGTGTCATACAAACACACCTCACCTTGATGATCTCCTGAATAAGCATGCGGCAAAAGTTTCATGCCAGGCCTGTCATATTCCCGAATATGCCAAGATCAATGCCACAAAAATGCACTGGAAATGGTCGGACGCAGGAAAGCTTAAAAACGGGGAGCCCTATGCCGTTGAAGACAGCATGGGCAATGATTCCTATCTTTCTATCAAGGGAAGTTTTGTATGGGAAAAGAATGTTGTTCCGGATTATGTTTGGTTTAATGGGAACGCAAAGCACTACCTGTTGGGTGACAAGATCGATCCCACCAGGCCCGTTGTTCTGAACCCCCTGGAAGGATCCTATAGTGATAAGGATTCGAAGATTATACCTGTTAAAATATTTACCGGGGACCAGATTTATGATAAGGTCAATGATGTGCTGATACAACCCAAATTATACGGTACACAAAAAGGCGACAGTGCCTATTGGGAAGATTTCAACTGGGGAACGGCTGCGGCTGCAGGGATGAAACGAATAGGGCTGCCCTTCAGCGGCAAATATGGTTTTGTGAATACAGTCATGTACTGGCCTGTGAACCACATGGTGGCTCCTAAAGAGGATGCATTACAATGTGCCGCCTGTCATACCCGGGATAATGGCCGTCTTGCAAAGCTCACCGGATTTTATTTGCCGGGCAGGGACCATAATGCTATACTCGATAAATTGGGAGGGGCCCTCCTTGTCATTGCCCTGCTGGGAGTTTTGATCCATGCGGCTGCCCGTTTCGTCGCCAATAATATAAAACTTGATAAGCCCCAGGAAATCAGTGGTGAAACTATTTAGATAATAATCATGAAAAAGATATATATATATAAAGGTTTTGAAAGGTTCTGGCACTGGACTCAGGCCAGCCTGATCATATTTCTTGCCATCACCGGGTTTGAGGTACATGGAACGATCCAGCTATTCGGCTTCGATAAAGCAGTACATTTTCACCGGATCGCAGCTTACCTTCTTCTCGGGCTGATCATTTTTGCTATCTTCTGGCACCTGACAACAGGGGAGTGGAAGCAATATATTCCAACCATTAAAAAGCTTAAGGCACAGATCCGGTATTATACGGTGGGAATATTCAAAAATGAACCGCATCCTACAAAGAAATCCGTTCTGAGCAAGATGAACCCGCTGCAGATCCTCGTTTACCTCGGGTTCAAGATCGTACTTGTCCCGATCGTTGTCATCTCCGGGCTGTTGTATATGTATTATGCCAGGTTTGATGCAAATAATGTGGTTGTGGTCAGTAAAATAAAATTAGGAACGATAGCCGTCTGGCATACATTCGGCGCCATCCTGCTGCTGGCCTTCCTGATCGTTCATGTATATATGACCACCACCGGCGATACGCTTACCTCCAATATCAAAGCCATGATCACCGGTTATGAGGAACTGGAAGATCCGGGAAAGGAAACGGCAAAATAAAAATTGAACTTATAACCTGAAAATAAATCTTAACTATGGAAACTACGAAAGTCAGGCCCTATATGAATCCTTACCTTGCGGGATTTCTGCTGGGAATGGTTCTTTTAACGACCATATATATTACAGGACGCGGGCTTGGGGCCAGCGGAAGTTTAAAATCCGTCGTCATGGAAGCCGTCAGGACTGTAACTCCCGCTTCATGGAACAATGAGACCTTTTATAAGGAATATGTTCAGGAACATCCGGGAAACCCTATGAATTCCTGGCTTGTTTTTGAGATCATCGGCCTTATTATCGGGGCTTTCTATTCAGGACTTATCTCCAACCGGCTGGGTTTCAGGATTACCAAGGGAGATCATATCACCAATAAGACCCGGTTGATGTTTGCAGCGCTTGGAGGACTTCTGTTCGGACTGGGATCCCAGTTCGGAAGAGGATGTACCAGCGGTGCGGCCCTTTCCGGCATGGCGGTTCTTTCATTCGGGGGTATTTTGACAATGATCGCCATTTTTGGCTCCGCCTACGGGATGGCATTTTTTGTACGGAAATTATGGTTATAAATTAAAAAGATATTTACTATGGGTCCTTTGGTTCCAACAATCATTAGCAGCCAGTTTAACATGGTAATTGCGGTTATCATGGGTTTTGGCTTTGGGTTTGCACTCGAACAGGCTGGATTCTCGAATTCAAAAAAACTGGTTGGCCTATTTTACGGATATGACTTCGTCGTATTGAAAGTATTTTTTACAGCCGGTGTTACCGCTATGATAGGTGTTCTGGTTTTAGGGCATTTCGGCCTTCTCGACCTGAGCCTGATTTATGTAAATCCGACATTCCTTCGATCGGCCATTATAGGAGGTGCCATCATGGGAGTGGGCTTTGTCGTAGGGGGATTCTGCCCCGGCACCAGCGTTTGCGCGGCTTCAATCGGCAAGCTGGATGGGATGTCATTCATTGCAGGCTCTTTTGTGGGAATTTATATTTTCGCGGAAGCATATCCTTTATTTGAACATACTTATATGGCTGACAACATGGGCAGCCCGACGATGGACCAGGTACTGGGATTATCCAAAATTGCCTGGGCTACTATTATATCATTCATTGCCATCGTTGCTTTTTTCGGAGTATCCATTATAGAAGACAAGGTGAATAAAAGGCCTGTCAGGTTTTCAGGGAAAATGGTCGTCAGGATGTCTACCGTTGCGGTATTGCCATTCTTAATTATTGCTGTTTCAAGTTTTACTCCGGACAAAAAAACCCGGATAATGGAATATGTCAATAACCCGGTAAATTACAAGAATTGTGCTCCCCATGAAATTGACGAGGACAAGCTGGCTTTTGAACTGGTCAATAATTACTATGAATATAATATTATTGATGTACGTTCCCCGGAACAATTCAAGAAATATCATTTACCGCTGGCCGTCAACATTCCGCTTGACAGCATGATGAACCGCGAATGGGAAGCCTATTTCACCCGGGGATTCAAGACCAATATCTTTTATTCGGATGATACGGTAAAGGCAAAGAAAGCCTGTATGCTTTCGGGCCTGCTGGGAAAGGCAAATCATCTGTTATTGAAAACATCTGTTGATAAATTCAGGACGGACTTTTACGAACCGCAGATGCCTCCCGCCAATGCCTCGAAGGATATCGTCAACCTCTATTATTTCAGGGTGAAGAGCGCAAGGCAAATGGAAGATCTGGCAAAATCACTCGAACGGTTTAACAGCAAGCCCAAGGTAATTAAATTCAAGAAAGCCGCCGGTGGCTGCAGCTGATCGATCAATTAGTGAATTGTGATTGAGTGATTGACGATTGAGTGATTTGTGATTGAGTGATTTTATCAGAACTAACGTACATTCCATATCACTCAATCACTCTATCACCCATCATAAA
>JBJKSY010000269.1:0-3415 GCA_046703645.1 Cyclobacteriaceae bacterium | reverse complement strand
TCCTGGACCAGTCGCTGGCGAGACAATATGATGACGATCAGAAATTCGGCAACATGATCAGCCTGTTATCATGCCTGTCGATCCTTGTTGCCCTTATAGGTCTCGTAGGCCTTGTATCCTATTCGGTGGAAGTCCGTAAAAAAGAGATCGGTATCCGTAAAGTATTCGGGGCTTCCCTTTACCGCATCGTACTCATGTTCAACAGTCAGTATGCTAAGCTCATTGCCATTGCTCTTGTCATTGGATCGCCTTTAGCATGGTGGGGCTTTACAAAGTGGCTGAATTCTTTCGCCTATAAAATTCAAATACATGGTTATATATTCCTTCTTGCCGGGGCGACCGAACTGATCATAGCGGGTCTCTGTGTGGGATTTATTGCACTCAGGGCAGCGCTGCTGAATCCTTCCGAAACTCTGAAATATGAATGAATACGAAGTCAGAGGTCGGAAGCCGGAAGGGTGTATAAAAGGCTTCCGGGTGCCTACGCTGAAGCTCCGGCGTTCGGAAGGTTTTCGCTTCGGGCTTCGGGCATCTGTCATCAAAAGATTAAAAAATGAACGACAATAATTTAAATCCGCCATCCTGGGCCATAAAGTTCCTTCAATGGTTCTGTCCACCGGGATTACTTGAAGGAATCGAGGGGGACTTACTTGAAAACTATAAAATCGAACTTTCGGATTTTGGGTTCAAATCCGCAAGAAGGAGATTCATTTTCAGAGTATTTACTTTCTTCCGCCCGGGAATTATATTCAGAAATAAATTTTCATTAACACACAACAACATTATGATCAAAAGTTATTTCAAAATTGCCGTGAAAAGCCTTGCAGCAAGCCGGATGAATTCCATCATCAATATTATCGGCCTGTCGACCGGAATTGCATGTGCCCTCGTAATTGCGTTTATCGTAAAATATAATTTAGGCTTTGATACCTTTCACAGTCATGCCGGCCGGACTTACCGGGTGGTGAGGGTAAGTGAAATTGAAGGGAATGAGGAATACCGGACAGGCGCCAGCTGGCCCTTATTTTCCGCCCTTAAATCCGGAATTGCCTCGTTAAGAGAGATTACCGTCATGGATTACTGGGGAGGCGCACAGATTGACGTACTTGGCAAGGATGGAAACTCCGAAAGCAAATTCCTTGAAGAAACAGGAGGAGTATTTACTGATAACTCGTTTTTCAGGATATTTGATTTTCGCCATACAAACTTCAGATGGCTGGAAGGAAATCCGGAAACTGCTCTGAAGGAACCCAACACTGTGGTCCTCTCAAAAACCATTGCGTACAAATATTTTGGAAATGCGGACCCTCTTGGGAGGGTATTGAGGATAAATGGGAGCACGCTGGTCACAATCACCGGCGTGGTCAGTGATCTGCCGCCGAATACGGATTTCCCTTTTGATATTTTTATTTCCTACGCTACACTTGCGAACCTGGTAGGACAGAACCGGATGTCGAACTGGAATTCCATTGATGATGATAACCAGGTTTACCTGGTTCTGCCGGAAGGGACTTCCCCGCAGGAGATGGATAAACAAATAGCCAGGGTCCACGAATCTAATAGTCCCGTTATGGCCAAATTCAGGCACTATGTTCTCCAACCTTTAGCCGAAGTAAACCGAGACAACCGTTTTGGGAATTACACCGGCAAAACCACCAGTGTGACTACTATCTGGGCTCTGGGATTATCCGGGATATTTCTTCTGGTCATTGCTTGCATAAATTTCATCAATCTTTCGATTGCCCGATCCGTTTCCCGGTCAAGGGAAATAGGGATCCGGAAAGTAGTTGGCGGGAGCCGGCTTCAATTGATTTTTCAATTTATCCTGGAAACCTTCCTCCTCACCTGCATAGCGGGAATACTCGCCTTACTATATGATGAACTTTTAAAACCGGTTTTCCAGAATCTTTTTGATTTTCATATGTCCGGGTATTTTATGACCCATGTCTTCATCCTGGAAATTCTGGCGGTTATAATTCTTCTTGTTACCCTTCTCGCGGGTTTATACCCGGCTTTGTTGCTTTCGGGATTCGCTCCGGTTACCATCCTGAAAAATAATGTGTATTCAAAGGTTTCCAGCGGACTCCGGTTGAGCAATTTGCTGATATTTACACAGTTTGCCATCACAATCATTCTTGTCTCAGGAACTATAATCCTTTACAAACAGATGCAGTTTTTTAACCGGCTTGACCTGGGTTTCAATAAAGAGGCAGTGATCAATGTTCCCTTGCCAACTAATAAACCTGTCCTGCTAAACAGATTACGGGATCAATGGCTGAAAGATCCATTGATTGATGAGGTGAGTTTCAGTTCCACAACACCTTCCGGCCGGTTCAGGAATGAGAATTCCACTGATATTGCAAGAAAAGGAGCTTCCGATAATGACCATCTTGTTTTCGAGTGTCAATTTGTTGATACAAGTTATATTAACTTATACAGAATACAATTAATCGCAGGACGCAATTTTACAGAGGCCGATACAGGCCAATCCATAATCCTGAACCAGACTTTAGTCAAAAAACTGGGTTTTAATACCCCTGAAGATGCCATAGGCTCGACTGTGACCATGGGGAAAGATCTTACGGTGATCGGCGTGGTAAGGGATTTTCATACGGGGTCACTCCGGGAAAATATTGATAAAGTCGGATTATTGATTAACCCCAAAGCTTTCCGTACGGCCAGCATTAAATTAGTGGCAGGAGAGGAAAAAATAGATCCGGAAGTAATTCAAAAGACTATCACATCGATCGGTAAAACCTGGTCATCAGTATATCCAGAAAAAGTATTTGATTACAGTTTTCTCGATAAAAATATCGAGGCCTTTTACGGGCAGGAATTACGATTTACAAAAATATTTCAGATACTGTCCATCCTGTTCCTGATGATCGGTGCTTTCGGGTTATATGGGTTGATTTCCTTTATAATCAGTAAAAAAATGAAAGAGATCGCCCTTCGAAAGATCATGGGAGCTTCAGTGGGTAATGTGCTTTTATTGTTATCCAGAAATTATTTGAGGTTATTGTTTGCTGCTTTCGCGGTAGCAGGGCCGGTAGCTTATCTTATAATGTCGCGTTGGCTTGAGAAATATGCATTCAGGATTCATATGCAGTGGTGGTTTTTTATATTGCCTGTAATTCTTGTTTTGACCGGGGCCGTCATAACGGTCAGCGGACATTTATTCAAAGCTGTTCAGCTAAACCCTGCCGATACCCTGAGAAATGAATAATATATTTTATTCAGGGAAGGCTGATGGAAAATCAACCGGGTTGTGAATGATTCACGGTTTAATTCCGTGAATCAAAAGTTTTGCCTATGAATATCTTCCCTGTTGGTAGGGAGTACTTGTAAATTCTAATTGATTGAAAATGAGATAGGGAATAAAAGAAATCTTAAAAAAAGAACCCCGAAAATGAAC
>JBJKSY010000268.1:0-2057 GCA_046703645.1 Cyclobacteriaceae bacterium | reverse complement strand
ACCGTACAAAAGGTTCGTGAAAAATTTAAAGGCAAGATCAGCTATGCATCATTGCCTTTTGAAGGAGTGGACTGGAGCTTGTTTGACTTTATTGCCACGGATGCGGGACATCGTTCAGCAGAGATTGCTCCCTATTTTCAAAAAGGCATCCGGACGCTGGTCAACCAGGGGAAGCCTGTGGCCATTACTGAATTCGGATGTTGTACGTACTGTGGCGCGGCGGATAAAGGCGCACGGGGCGATTGGATCATTGAATGGGTTGATGGTAAGGCCAGCCATCTGAATGGTAATTATATCCGCGATGAAAATGAACAGGCAGCCTGCCTGATCGAACTCCTTGAAATTTTTGAGACGGAAAAGGTGGATGCCGTGTTTGTAAATACTTTTGCCCGTTACGATTTGCCCCGGCGTGATGACCCTCTGATGGATGTTGATCTTGCAAGCGGCGGGATCGTTTCAGTGTTTGAAGATAAACACGGGGATACTTATCCTGATATGCCATGGGAACCTAAGAAAGCCTTCAAAATGATCGCTGACTATTACGATTATAAATCCTCCTGAATCTTAATAAATACAATGATATGAGAAATTACATCTTTCTGACTTTTTTGTTTAATGTACTTTTATGCCCTTCGAGTCAATATGAACAGGATCACTCCCTGAATCATATAGTGAAAAATAGTTTTGCTTATTTCTTAACATTAAATAACACCCGGGACACCCTTAAGACTGCTGAATCCAATAAAAGGTTATCCGGCCAAAAGATTCTGGATAACGGACAATACAGGACCTATTCGACAAAATTCCCGAAAGCAGAAAGCCCGGTTTCTGAAAATCGCAACTGGATCAATGGCAGCACAACGGGTTTAGACTGGGGCTATGTTTCGACCACCCCCGGGCTAACTCACACACATCCGGGCAAAGCAAGCTATGCTGATGCTACGGCTTTATTGACAGGGAAATGGAACCCCGACCAGATGGCAGAGGCAACTGTCGGAAGCACCGAAAATGCATGCACCAGCGACAAATGCTATCCGGAAGTCGAGCTCCGGCTGCGTTCCGGTTTATCGGCTCATGTATGCAAGGGGTATGAAATCACATTTTCGCTCAAACCGGGAAGCAGCGCTTACCTCATCATTGTAAGGTGGAACGGACCATTGGGTGACTTTACCTATCTGTTTAACAAATCAGGCCCGCAATACCATGTTAAGACCGGCGATGCGATCAAAGCTACTGTAATAGGGAATGTTATCTCTGCCTATAAAAATGGAATTCTTATGGGTCAGGCTATTGACAGCACATATACCAACGGGAATCCCGGAATAGGTTTTAATGAGCAATCCTACAATGGTGATTACGGGTTTTCCAGCTTTATGGCATCCGACGACCCTGAATACTTCCAAAAATAAATTTCCGGGAAAGAATGATTCTTGCCCATCCTGAGGACGTACTCAGTATAATTGTAGGTATCATAAGCCGGGTTGATTTAATTATTCGCAGATATTTTAGTATTAAATCAGTAGGTAATCTTTATTTATCCTGGTTTGGCAGGTTCAACGTCTTCAATTTTCCTGTTATTTTGATTGATGCCGAATAATTAAGTTAAATAACTTTTCAGCTTTCCTTGAGCATCGCCGGGAAAGTACTTGTCTGTATCATAAAATCAACTACAGGGTCACGACCATTTCAAAAAAACCGGGGTTACCAGGTTGACTAATCTTATTCTCCGATTTTTTATAATTTCCCCGCTTATAGAGTAAATTTATGTACTAACTTTTTATATCAATATTTTTAAAAAATGGAAAATGGACTAACAAAGGCCCGAGATTATTCCAATAGCCAGTTGACGATACTGGTGATATTAAGGGTAATGATCGGGTGGCAGTTTTTTTACGAAGGCTTCACGAAGCTCGTAAGTAATAACTGGTCTTCGGCCAGTTATTTAATGGATTCACAGGGATGGTTTGCCGGTATTTTTAAAGCCATTGCAGGCAATTCTGTGTTACTGAAATTTACCGACCAGGTGAACATCTGGGGGTTACTGATCATTGGGATTT
>JBJKSY010000267.1:0-3590 GCA_046703645.1 Cyclobacteriaceae bacterium | reverse complement strand
TTACGGAGAATCGCCATATAAAACTGGAATTCGAGTCCACCCATGAAGATGGCCGTCTTGACAGGTTTTGAAAATGCATTCAGGTTATAGAATACCACTTTGCCAAGCTCATCCTTACTGAATTCAATATTATCTTTTTCATGCATGATGACGCACCAGGTCCCGGTACTGTTCAGTACAAAGTCGTCCTTCATGGTGATCAGGTAAGGCAGGAGGGAGGCATTTGAATCATGAATTCCCAGGGTAACTGTGGTCCCGACACTTAAGCCGGTTTCCTTCACCACGGATGCCCTGATACAGCCCAGCACGTCCCAGGGATTTTTCATGGGGGAAGGGAGCATGGATTTAATCCCCATCTTCTCGGTGACTACCGACCAGTTCTTCGATTTGAAATCCCACAAGTAGGTATGACAGCCTGTATAGGTAGGTTCAACACCCATGTTCCCGGTCAGAAGATAGCCGAAGTACTGCGGGAAATTCAGGATCTTATGTGTTTTGCGGAATTTTTCCGGATACTTTTTTGATACGAACCAGATCCCTTTACCGGGATTGATCAGCAGGTTGAAATCAGGAGTTCCTGTGCTTTCCTGCAGGACCTCCCTCGCACCGAATTCCCTGTAAAATTCCCTGTGAAATTCATCACCGGGATCCGTTGTATATGAAATTTCGGGTACGGCAAGTTTTCCTGATTCATCAAGACAGACAAAAGTTGCTCCGTGCGTACTAATAGAAATTGATTTAATATCCGGGAATGACCTTGCAAATTTTTTCAATGTTTTAAAGATCCATTTTTCAATGGCACGGAGATTGTCATGCCTGATATTTTTCCCTTCGGTTTCTTCAATAACTGCAGATTCGGCAGCAAGCATATTCAGGTTCTGGTCATAGATCAGGATTTTTTTATTGGTCTTCCCGATGTCAAGAACTGCAATTTTATAGTTATTCATCAGTTTAATGAAATTGGATAATACCGGAGAAATATCTCCCTTAAAAAATTAAAAAAACTGCAGGAGCCAAAACAAAGAATAACACCCCCGTGGCAAAATAAACAAAAAAATAATTATTATATTATGATATTTCCTTACCTGTTTTTAATTCTGTGCTCTTAAAGTTCAGGTCATCGGAAACGAATTATCCGATCCTGGCCTTCAGGCTTTTATATTCATCAAGGTATGCGACAACCTGTTCGTAGACATTATCTCCGGTATACCCGAATTTCTGATCCAGAACCTTGTAAGGTGCCGAAAAGCCGAAATGATCGAGGCCGAATACTTTTCCAAGCGGTCCCGCTAGTCCCTGCAGTGTGACAGGCAAACCTGCAGTGAGGCCGAAAGTGGGGATATTCCATGGAAGAACCTCGTCCTGGTAGGCCTGGTCCTGCTGACGGAACAACCCTTCGGAAGGTGCCGACACAATCCGGATCTTCAATTTCTTTTGTTCCCTGAGCTTAACGGCACCTTCAACGAGCGTTGAAACCTCGGAACCATTGGCGACAAGGATCACATCCGGCTTCCCGCCATCATCCATGACAACATAAGCGCCCTTTGAAGCTCCCTGGGCATCATCAAATCGGGTGGATCCGGGCCTGGCCGGCAGGGAAGGGATATTTTGTCTAGACAGGATCAAAGCAGTCGGGCTTTCCCGGTTTTCCATGGCGATTTTCCAGCATACCGTGGTCTCATCGGCATCGGCCGGCCTTAACACGAGGAACCCGTTTTTACCCGAATGATTTTTCAACTTTTCGAGAAGTCTTATCTGCGCTTCCTGTTCCACCGGCTGGTGGGTAGGACCGTCTTCACCGACACGGAAGGCATCATGGGACCAGATGAACTTTGCAGGAACTTTCATCAGGGCAGCCAGGCGGGCTGTCGGCTTCATGTAATCTGAAAATACAAAGAATGTTCCGCAGGCAGGAATAATCCCACCATGCAATGCCATTCCGGTTGCCACCGATGACATGGTAAGTTCCGAAACGCCCATCTGCAGGAATCCACCCGAGAAATCACCGGCCTTCAGTTCCCTTGAATTTTTCAGGAAGCCATTGGTATAATCGCTGTTGGAAAGATCGGCAGAAGCAACTACCATGTTCTCGACCGTTTTAGCGAAATAGGCAAGCACGTTCCTTGAAGCTTCACGTGTCGAGATCCCGGGTTTTTGCTGTATGGAATGATAATCTATCTTCGGAATTTCACCGCTATTGAAGAGCTTCAATTTTGCAGCAGGCTCCGGGTTGGTTTTTTCCCACTGTGCAAACTCTGCTTTTCGGGCCCCAGCCTTTTCCTTTTTCCTTTTTATGATCTCGCTATAATATTCCTGTACACCGGGGAATACCCGGAAGGGATCGGACGGATCGCCTCCAAGGTGTTTTATTGTTTTTTCTACGGAAGCCCCTGCTTTTGATAAAGGCTGGCCATGTGTTTCCACCTGTCCTTCGAAACTTTCCCCGGATTCCGTTACGGCGCCCTTACCCATAATAGTTTTACCTATGATCAGCGTCGGTCTTTTTTTCTCGTTGATCGCCTGGTTAAGGGCATTCCTGATCTGGTCCTGGTTATTCCCGTTGACCAGAATGACTTTCCACCCCCAGGCTTCATATTTCTTTGCAGTATCTTCATGGGTCACATGATCGGTAGGAGTGGACAACTGGATATCGTTGGAATCATAGAACATGACCAGGTTGTTGAGGCCGAGGAATCCGGCAATTCGCCCGGCACCCTGAGAGATCTCTTCCTGAACCCCGCCGTCGCTGATATAGGCATAGATCCTGTGTGATACGGCGGAGCCAAATCTTGAGGTTAGATATTTTTCAGCTATGGCAGCGCCTACAGCAAAAGAATGACCCTGTCCCAATGGGCCGGAAGTATTTTCAATTCCCCGTGTAATATCCCTTTCCGGATGCCCTGTTGTAGGGCTTCCCCATTGCCTGAAGCTCTTAAGCTCATCCATGGAAATATGGCCGAACATATGCAATATGGAATAAAGCATGGCAGAAAGATGTCCCGGATCCAGGAAGAACCTGTCCCTCAATGCCCATCCCATATCGTCGGGGTCGAATTCCAGGAACTCGGAAAACAGTACATTGATAAAATCGGCTCCACCCATGGGTCCCCCTGGGTGCCCGGAATTGGCTTTTTCCACCATCGAAAGGGAAAGGATTCGGATATTATCGGCTGCTTTATTGATAATGCTCGGGTTATAGGTGTCCATAGATTGCTTGTTTAATAATTTGTAATAAATAACAATAAACCGGAATTTACAAAGCTAGGATAATTAAAGTAATACCGAAGGATTATATAAATATTAAATCAGCTCGGAATGTTCGATAAGATATTCCTCAGCTTCAATGGACCAAAGTCCGTTATGATCCCTGCAGATCTCATCCAGTTTCCTGAACAAAGGTGTTGAGCGGGTCCCGAATTCGCTGATGGCGGTAAGGGGCATATCAGTATGTGTATAAATCAGCTTTTTGCCACCGGGGATATGAGGAAGGTTTTTCGTGGTTTCCGGAACTGCGTTCAGTCCGCCTATATGGGTTACAAGGATCTCAGGATGGAGTAAGCCTGCGGCCATCATTTCCAGCGATTCCACCA
>JBJKSY010000266.1:0-1882 GCA_046703645.1 Cyclobacteriaceae bacterium | reverse complement strand
TTTTCTCCACAAGAAAAGATATCACTCCTTTCTCGTTCATGAACAGGATCGTGATCCCCGAAACCCTCCTTGACAGTCATGACTTGCCCGCCATCCTTGAACACGAAAAAGTTCATGCCCGTAATATGCATTCGGTTGACCTGCTGGTCTCGGAATTTCTTTCCGCTTTTCAATGGTTCAACCCGGCAGCCTGGCTGATGAAAGGCGCTATCCGCATAAACCTGGAATATATTGCCGATCACCATGTTATCGGGCTTCACCACGAAATGGAAAATTACCAGATGGCCATGGTCAGGCTGGCAGATAAAAAGCCTGCTGCCATCCCGGCCAATGCCATGCATGTTTCACAGCTTAAAAACCGTATTATCATGATGAAAAAAACTGACTTCAACCGGTATCCGGTTTTAAGAAAACTGGCTATCCTCCCGCTTTTATTTTTAACGGTAATATTAATTTCCGGTAAAAAGTACGTAATCTCCTCTACTGAGGGTGATCTTGTAATAAAAGGTAAAGTGGTTTCCGCTGAAAATCACTCTCCGTTAAAAGATGTACTGGTTGTAATAAAAGATAAAAATGTTGCGACTACAACGGATGAAAAAGGCGATTATGCGATCCGGGTAAACGAGAATGATAAAGTCCTCAGGTTTTTAATCCTCGGGTTCGATACCAGGGAAATTGAGATCAGTAACAGAAAAGTCATCAATGTTGCACTTAATAAAATTGACAGATCTAAACCTAAAGAAATCCAGCCGGGTTCTCAATTCGACAGTACGACTACCGCTACCTCATTCACCGACAGCATTACAGGCACTACAAGGATTGTTTTTAAAAATATGGCACCTCGGGGTGACACTAAAATTAAAGGGAGAATAATTTCCGCAATAACCAAAAAACCCCTTGAATATGCCAATGTATTTATAAAAGGCAGCCATGTGGGAACAATAGGCGATGAAAATGGAAATTATGCCATACTCGTAAATAAGAACGATAAGGCATTGGTGATTTCGGTCCAGAATTATATAAGTAAAGAAGTTGAAATAAATAACCAGGTTGAGATCAACGTGGAACTGGAACCCAAACCGTAGCTAAGCTGAGTATTTTCTCTTCAAACGGCCTGCTTCACGCAGGTCTTTTTTTATTCATAAAAAGAATTTGCACCCGATCTGCTAATAATATTCTGCATTATCTTAAATTGTGCCAGGTTATTCTGATATTCAGCTAACTTTTTTCCGGATATGAATTCCTCAACAGACCTTCTGAACCTTATCCCTCCGGATATTGTAAAATTCATCCTTGTAACCCTGTTTTCCCTGCTGATCGGGCTGGAACAGCGCAGGCTTCATATCGATGAAGAAATGGAAAGCCTCTTCGGCACCGACCGGACCTTTACCCTGATCGGCATACTGGGCTTTATCCTTTACGTGATCAGCCCGCAGAATATCACTCCTTTTATTGTCGGGGGAATTGTGATTGCCTTCCTGCTTTCTATATTCTATTTCCAGAAAATCCAGCTTCATCACAAATTCGGACTTACAAGTCTTATTATCGCCCTTATTACTTATTGCCTGACACCGCTGATATATACCCAGCCGGCATCCCTCATCATTCTGGTGGTTGTCGTGGTTCTGGTCATAACTGAAATCAAGGGAACCCTGTTGCGGTTTACAAAAAATATAGACAACAACGAATTTATAACCCTTGCCAAATTCCTGGTTGTGGCAGGCGTGATCCTTCCGCTGCTTCCGGACACTTCTCTTTTTTCGGGCGTTTACATTTCGCCTTACAAATTATGGCTGGCTGTGGTAGCTGTATCCGGCATATCCTATATCAGCTATCTTTTGCAAAAATTCGTATTTCCTGATTCAGGTATCCTGCTTACGGG
>JBJKSY010000265.1:0-7372 GCA_046703645.1 Cyclobacteriaceae bacterium | reverse complement strand
GAAGCATGTTCCTGTTACCGCTTTTATTCTTGTCAGCCATTATCCCTTTTTATGAATTTACCTGTCGTATGTGTAAACGTTTTTATATAACTATTGTTCGATATGTTGCTGATCGTCATCGAGCCATGTCATTCCCGCATCTCCCCATAATTGTTCGATGGAATAGAATTTTCTTGAATCTTTCTTGAACACATGTGCAACTACGTCAACGTAGTCAAGCAAAATCCATTCCTTATTTTTCTTTCCTTCAACATGCCAGGGATCTATTTTCAACCGTTTAAACATCATTTCTTCAATGGAATCCGAAATAGCATCAACATGGGTGTCCGAGTTCCCCGTGCAAAGTACAAAAAAATCGGCAATGGTACTTTTTATTGATCTGAGGTCCAGGATGACAATATTCAATGCTTTTTTTTCCTGCATGCCTTCCGCAATTATCCGGCTTATCTGCTCTGAATTATCTTTCAATGAAGGCGTTTTGGCTTTCAATCCTGTTTTTTGCATTATTTTGTAAAATTATTAAATATTTTGTTTAAAAATTTTTTAAATACCCGGTTTATCGGCCAACAGGTCATTTATCTGCCAAAGTGTCACTCCACCAATGACATGGCTGCAGAACTTGTTTCTTCCGGAAATTACAGTACCGGACTGGTGGTCATTACAGATTACCAGACGGCAGGAAGAGGTCAGCAGGGAAACCGCTGGGAGTCCGAAGCAGGAAAAAATCTCATGTTTACACTTGCCCTGAAGCCTGAATCGCTGAACATTGAAAAGATCTTTTATATAAACATAACCATCTGCCTGGGTATCCACGACGCATTCAGGCACCTTGCCTGTGAGCTTTCAATTAAATGGCCGAATGATATTTATGCCGGGAATAAAAAGTTGGGAGGAATCTTGATTGAAAATTCCATTCGATCCTTACGTATTAATCATTCACTTGCAGGGATCGGGATCAATGTAAACCAGGAATTATTTTCCATGGCAACGGCCACATCGCTGAAGATGGTATTTAACCGTGAATTTGAACGGGAAGAATTGCTGGAAAGAATCATACGGGGAATCGATTCCCGTTATGAACAACTGTTAAACTCTAATTTTGAATTGCTGAAAAATGATTACCTCAAAGTTCTTTACGGATACAGGAAACCCATGCATTTCAAGGCCGGAAATAAATTCGAAGGAATTATAACCGGAGTTGATGAATCAGGAAGATTGCAGATAAAATCGGGTAATATGACCCGTTCATTTGGGATAAAGGGAATAACCTTCCTCGACTAAATTGCGTTCAACTCCCTTAGATTTTTACTTAGAAAGGCTATTTTAGTACAAAAACTGTTTAAAATGATCGTAACCACATTGAATTACAAGGTAAAAGATATCAACCTGGCGGAATGGGGCCGGAAGGAAATCAGACTGGCTGAGGCTGAAATGCCCGGATTAATGGCCATCAGGAAAGAATATGGGGCGACTAAACCGCTAAAAGGCGCCCGCATAGCCGGATGCCTTCATATGACCATTCAAACGGCTGTATTGATCGAAACGCTGGTTGAACTCGGGGCGGAAGTAAGGTGGTCATCCTGTAATATTTTCTCAACCCAGGACCATGCTGCGGCTGCTATTGCTGCCACCGGTATCCCGGTTTTTGCCTGGAAAGGAATGAATGCCGAAGAATTCGACTGGTGTATTGAACAAACTTTGTTTTTTGGAGATGAGAGCCGTCCTTTGAATATGATCCTCGATGACGGGGGAGACCTGACCAACATGGTTCTTGACAAGTTTCCGGAACTCACCAAAGGAATAGGCGGAATATCGGAAGAAACCACCACGGGTGTTCACAGGCTTTACGAAAGGGTGGTTAATAAAAAGCTCCCGGTTCCCGCCATCAATGTGAATGATTCCGTTACAAAATCCAAATTCGATAATCTCTATGGCTGCAAGGAATCCCTCGTTGACGGGATAAGGAGAGCAACCGATATAATGATGGCCGGGAAAGTGGCAGTGGTTGCCGGATACGGCGATGTGGGAAAAGGTTCGTCAAGATCGCTACGCGCGGCGGGTTGCCGGGTAATTGTAACTGAAATTGACCCGATCTGTGCATTGCAGGCTTCCATGGAAAGTTTCGAGGTAAAGAAAATGATAAACGCCGTAAAGGAAGCTGATATAATAGTAACAGCAACCGGTAACAGGGATATCATTACAAGTGAACATTTCAAATTAATGAAGGACAAAGCCATTGTCTGCAATATCGGCCATTTCGATACCGAAATAGATATGGCCTGGCTGAACAAGAATTACGGGCATACGAAAGACCAGATCAAACCCCAGGTAGACCTGTATAATATTGATGGCAAGGAAATTATCATCCTGGCGGAAGGGAGGCTGGTCAACCTCGGATGTGCAACCGGACATCCTTCATTTGTCATGTCAAGCTCTTTTAGTAACCAGGTGCTTGCCCAGATCGAACTATGGACTTCCAAGGGAAAGTATGAGAACAAGGTTTATATGTTGCCGAAACACCTTGATGAAAAAGTGGCGAAGCTGCATCTTGAAAAATTGGGTGTGGAACTGGATTCTCTGTCTTCTGTGCAATCCAAATATCTGGGTATTCCGGCTGAAGGCCCTTACAAGCCTGATCATTACCGTTATTAAAAAGTATAAGAGAATTCAATTTCCGGAACAGGGTAATTCAGGCAATCTTTAATATTTGCCAACGGATTTAAGATTTAGTTTTACCATAATGGGTATACGAGGTTTTACCAAGACCTTTTTTGGCTTTTTAATTCTCCTGAATCTTATCCTCCTTGACTCTTGCGGGAAGAAGCCTGCCGCGGGTAATGAGGTTTCATCAATTTCTTCCCCTGCTCCCGGCCAGGATTCTGTTTCCATCGATGACTGGAAGGATATCCTTTCGCGGGGGAAATTGATAGCCGTCCTTAAAAACTCACCTACAGGTTATTTCCTTTACAGGGGCAGGCCGATGGGATTCGAGTATGAACTTCTCAACAGGTTCTGCATACAGCATAAAATAGTCCTTTCCGTGGTGCTTGAAAGTGACGTTGAAAAATGTTTTAATATGCTAGACGAGGGGAAATGCGATATAATCGCGCACAACCTAACGATCACCAAGGACAGGATGAAGAATGTGGATTTTACCATTCCACAATACGAGGTTCGCCAGATGCTTGTTCAGCGGCTTCCTGACAATTATGAAAAAATGACCCATGACGAAATCGAGGATGATCTGATTCGCGACCCGATCGAGCTTATAGGCAAGGAAGTATATGTCAGGAAGAATTCCTCCTATGCCCAGCGGCTGGAGCACCTGTCGGATGAGATCGGCGGTGATATAAAGATCATCCAGGAATTCGGGGACATTCAGACGGAGGAGCTCATAGATATGGTGGCAAACAAGGAGATCAATTATACCGTCGCCGATGAGGACATCGCCAAAATAACCGCCACCTACTATCCCAATATCGATGTAAACACCCCCCTCAGCTTTCCGACCCGGATAGCCTGGGCCGTAAACAAACATTCACCTGTATTGCTTGAAAAGCTCAACCAATGGATACGGCTTGAGAAAAGCCTTCCCGATTACAACGTGATCTACGACCGGTATTTCAATGATCCCAAAGGCTACCTTCACAGGGTTACCAGTTCCTATTCATCCATACGGGGACATAAGCTTTCAAGGTATGATTATCTCATAAAACGATATGCAAAAACTATTGACTGGGACTGGAAGCTTCTTGCTGCCCTGATATACAGGGAATCCCAGTTCGACCCGGAAGCAAAGTCCTGGTCAGGTGCTGAAGGCCTGATGCAGCTTATGCCCGAAACGGCCAGGCTTTACGGAGCCAGGAACATTGAAAATCCGGAACAAAATATACGGGCAGGGACGAAATACCTGGATTTCCTTGAAGATTTCTGGAAGAACAAGGTTCCTGACAAGGATGAAAGGATAAAGTTCATTCTTGCTTCCTATAATGTCGGGCAGGGGCATGTGGAGGATGCCATGCGGCTGGCTGAGGAATATCATCATGACCCGGAAAAATGGGAAGGAAATGTGGCCTATTACCTGCTTAAAAAATCAGAGCCAACCTACTACGAAGACAAGGTCTGTCAGTCGGGATATTGCCGTGGTGAGGAGCCGGTAAACTACGTAAAAGAGGTTTTAAAGCAATACGATATATATAAACAGCTATTGAAAGGCTGATTTTATATGATAATGTGAAATTTATATTTTTAAATTAATTTTACGCAAAATATAAAAATTCGAAGGGAAAATTTAATTTTATTGCCTGAAGGTACATTTATCCGGATGTTACCTAATTTGATTATACTATATTAATTGGAGGCAGAATAAAAGATTTTTCGCTCAAAAAGGAGTTAAAATCAAATAATATAAGGGTTTGTGTTATTTCCTATGAAACGGGGTGTTCTTTTTACGGTAATTTTTGAATTATTGTTTGCTGGCTATTTACTAGCTCAGAATACAATTACCAGCGGGAACTGGAGTGACCCGAGTGTATGGTCTACAGGAGTTGTCCCGGCTTCCAATAGTACTGTTAATGTAAATAATCCTCTAACACTCGATCAGAGTTTGAGTTTATCGGGCGGGGCCTTTAACTACACCTTCAACAGTAATACGACTGATAATCCCGGCGGTTTCGCATATAGCCTTTCATTAAATGATAATAACGGTGTTTTTACGGTAAGCACCGGAGTAACCGTCACTTTTGAGGGTACAGGGACCTTTAATGCCGGAACTGTCGATGTTTATGGTACGTTAATATTGGGAGCATCATTGATCAATAACAGTTCGCATATGAATATCTATGTTCATACAGGAGGAACTCTGATAATAAACGGTGACCTTACCGATAAAAATAATTCAGGCACTTTTTCAATTGATGGCGCATTGCAGGTAAATGGAAATTTTAGCGTCCAGACAGGAAGTGTAACTGTTGGGGGGAGCGGTACCATAAATACAACAGGATCCCTGACTTCCAATGGCGGATCTACGGTTTTAGGTTATACTAATGATTGTACAACTGGTCCTTGTTCAGGTACCACCTTAAGTTGTTCATTTTCGAATACCATTTCACCGGCAGACGAGGTATTATGCTCCGGTTCAACACCAAGCACCATTACGGCAACTACCAGCGGAAGTTCGCCTACTTATTTATGGGAAAGCAGTACAACATCGCAATCATCCGGTTTCTCCAGCGCTTCAGGAACAAACACAAATTCGACCTATAGTGCACCTTCCGGGTTATCTCAAACTACCTGGTATCGTGTTGCCGTTACAAGCGGCGGATGCACCAGTCGTTCCGCCGCGGAACAGGTAACTGTTCTTACCGGGGGCGGCTGGAAAGGAGTAACTTCTGACTGGAATACTGCATCGAACTGGTGTACGAATTCAGTGCCTACCAGTGTTACAGATGTTGTCATTAGTCCATTCCCGGCCGGATCGGGATTGAATATGCCTACGATCAATTCAGCCATAAACGCAACAGCCCATACACTGAATATAAACTCAGGCGCTACATTAACCGTAAGTAGCGGGGGGACCTTGAGTATATATGGCGACCTGATAAACAATGGCATCCTGACCGATAATTCCAATACTTCGAATGGAGTCAGCCTGCTGGGCACTGCCACCCAGACAATCTCAGGTTCTTCGCTGAGCACATTCAATAATCTTACAATTAATAACACTTCCGGATCTGTGCCGGCGATAAATGTTTCGACGAATAATGTCATTGTAAATAACAACCTGGTTATGACTGCAGGAAGTATAAACATGAACGGATATAATTTGACGCTTGGCACTTCCGATTTTGCTCCCGGGGCATTGACATATTCTTCCGGAACGATTTATAATGGAAATTTTACCCGTTGGTTCCCGACCTCTTCAATAACAGTCGGTAGTGTTGCCGGTTTATTCCCGGTCGGATCTTCAACTGATTACCGGCCTATGTACCTTGGTGATGGCGGGATTGCCACCAGCGGAGGAACCATTAAAATCAGCCATACCGCAATTGTAAATAGTACGAGTGTTTCGCCAACATTTACTGACAACGGGGGTACGGTAGCCCTGCGATCAAATTCATATTGGACAGTTTATACAGGCAGCGGAATCGGAAGCGGGACATTTAATCTGCTGACTGAAGGAACTGGTTTTGGTACGGTTGGAGCAGTTACGGATCTTAGGATCACCAAAGTTAACTCCATAGCTCCCGGAACGGATGGAGCCCATGCAGGGACAACTTCCAATCCGCAGGTAAACCGTAACGGCGTAACCACTGCAAACCTTCCAAATAATTACTATTGGGGATCCATTAACGCCTCCCAGACACCTCTCCCGGTCAATGTTCTTTACTTTACAGGAGAATACAAAAGCAATGAGGTATATCTTACATGGGCCACTACAATGGAAAAAAACTTCGATTATTTTACTATTGAACGTTCAGGTCAAGATCTGAAATTTAAACCTTTAAACAAGATTAATTCCGCTGATTCAACCTCCTCTAAGCTTAAAGTTTATGATTATGTTGATGAATTTCCATTACCAGGAATTTCATATTACCGTCTGAAAAGTACAGATTTCGACGGTTCATCAGCTTATCATGGGATTGTTGCCATAAATTCAGCCCAGGAGGATAATAAGATAATACTTTACCCGAATCCAACCAATGGAAGCGGAGTCACTGTTAATTATTCCGGTAACGGGGAATCAACCTTCATGATCCTCACCTTCATGGGTAACCAGGTGGACCAGGGGGTTATAGGTCCGGGTAAAAATGACATTGTATTTCATAAAAGCCTCGCTCCGGGGATCTATCTCCTATACATTAATGATAACCCGGCCCTGAAACCCGTCCGGTTCGTAGTCAGGTAAAACATTTCTCTTTATTAATTCTATACAGACCTGTTTAGCCATAATTCCACTCAGGCCGGAACTATATTAGTGCTGGTATGTCCAGCCTTCTAAATCCGAGTCTCCTTCGGAAGACTCGGATTGGGAGTAAAGTGCTCCCGGGATAGGGAGGTGTAAAAGCAGGAATAGATCTCCGGTGCAGATCCGAATCTCTTTCAGAAAACCCGGATCAACGGAATCAAAGTTTTAAAATTATTTTCAGGTTATTGCCCGTAAACCGGAACGGCTATTTTCAGGTGATCGATCATGTCGGATGTCATCCGGTCAAGGTCGAATTCGGGTTTCCAGTTCCAGTCGGCTCGAGCGGGAGCATCATCGATGCTTTCCGGCCATGATTCTGCGATCTGCTGTCTGAAATCAGGCTGGTAGCTCATTGTAAATTCCGGATAGTGGGCTTTTATCGAACGGTAAATTTCTTCCGGGGCG
>JBJKSY010000264.1:0-4113 GCA_046703645.1 Cyclobacteriaceae bacterium | reverse complement strand
GCCGCTTCGGGTGGGTATTACATTTCCATGGGATGCGACAGCATTGTGGCTGACCCCACCACAATTACCGGATCCATTGGTGTTTTCAGCGTATTGTTTAATGCCAAAAAATTGCTCAATGATAAGCTGGGAATAACCACCGATGAAGTCAACACCGGTCATTTTTCCGACCTGTTCACGGTGACCCGCCCTCTTACAGATTATGAAAAGGGGATCATTCAGAAAGAAACCGATAATGTATATGATATTTTCACTTCCAAGGCGGCTTCGGGAAGAAGAATGCCGGTGGCTGATCTCAGGAAGATCGCGCAGGGCAGGGTATGGTCCGGAGAAGAGGCTCTTAAGGTCGGTCTGGTGGATAAGTTAGGCAACCTGGATGACGCGATCAATATGGCTGCTGCCAGGGCAAAGATCACAAATTATAAGGTAGTTTATTATCCTGAAAAGAAATCCCGGCTGGAGGAGCTGATCGACGAATTTTCAGGAAACAACCAGGATGCCATGATGAAATCAAGCCTGGGGGATCTTTATGTGTACTATAAAAATTTCAAAAATTTAACCCGGTACCAGGGGATCCAGGCCCGTATGCCGTATGATCTAATCATACAATAATCCCGGGCGGATAATACATTGACCGGATTGTGAATTGATAAGAATCGGTAGCGATCTTAATTGAAGATAAAAATTCCATTGTAATAAAATTACAGATCAATAAATCTTAAAAGTGCCCGGTTGAATATATCATCCCTACGGGATTCTTTGAAATTGTACTTTTTAATTCTACCAATATCCTGTCCCTACGGGACAAAAACCGATATTACCCCAGGCTGTTCATTAAATTATAAATTAACGATCAGCAAATGGGCCCTAATGATCGATGAAGTTTAATTTTTATCAATAATTTTTACAGTCTGGTAGTGATATAATATGGATTTAAGGATCAATATGTTTTCCAATAGCCGGCTTGAATATATCATCCCTACGGGATTCTTTGAAATTGTACTTTTTAATTCTACCAATATCCTGTCCCTGCGGGACATTTATTAGATATATCCTTGGAGTTTTCAATAAAATTTAAATCGTAATTATAAAATGAATTTTAATGACAGGTGACATAGATTTATATAAATAAACATTTTCACAAATTCTCACGTTGTAATTCTTGTATTTAATAGTCCCATATCAGACTTAGGTATACTATTCATAAAGAATCTTTCTTGCTTTAAGGAAATTGCAGGAATATAAGATCAATGTATTCTGCATTTTAAATTTTTAACGGCACACGACTTTATAGAATGGGAATAACATCGCTTAATTTTTCATTCTGAATTTTTATTGTCCCATAGGGACATGATATGGGTAGATAATTTATCCAACGAAATGTAAAGTCCCGTAGGGACGAAATATTCAACAAGGAATTCAACGGGTTATTGTTAAATAATATAAGGAGTTCAATAACCTGATGGATGCTTTTATGTGTAATAAGGACTTTTCGAAAAGTCATACATATTATTTTATATTCCAATGAACGTATCAGGCAAAAAAAATCCGCTGGTTTTGAAAACCAGCGGATTTTTTTAAGAATAATATTACTGCCGATTGATTCTTAAATGCCCTTCCGGCAAATGACTAAATTTTAATACCTAAGCTGAGGATCACCTGCGATGAACGCATATCAGTATTAAAGGTGCCAACAGATGGAATGGTTACCGAATTACCCAGCTTGCTCAGGTTTCCCTCGTATTTCAGGTCGATCATCAATGAAGAAATATCCGCACCAATACCGGCCTGGTATCCGATGGTGGCTGAATTATATTTCTGCTGGAGATCCTTGATATTGTCGGAAAGTTTCTGGCTGAGTGTAAAATCAAATGCCGGGCCGGCATTTATTCGGAGGATCTTCCCAAGCTTAAGACCCGCTAATACCGGGACACTGACCTGATTGAATTTTATCGTTCCTGATTGCGGGCCTGAAAAAACGGCTGACCCGCCTGATGAAGTTATTTTAATATCCCCACCGGATTCTACGAATAACAGCTCCGGTTGAACATAAAAATTTGAAATCTTTACTCTTGCCAGGAGGCCTACATGCCAGCCCAATACTTTATTGCCTCCCTCGTATTGTATGGTTCCTCCGGAAACCGCGAAGCTTTTATTTACCTGCAGGCCGGAAGAACTTACACCTCCGCGCAGTGCAAAGGTGAGTAACTGGGCATTAGAATAATGAAATATCGCGAGTGCAGCGATCATTAACAGAATCTTTTTCATATGATAGGTTTATTTTGGTTAACGGTAATTACAATATTTTATTGAATGCTATCGGTTAAAAACCGAGATCCCAGGTACAGCCTGCCCTTATCCATATTCCGGGCATCGGAACCATAACTTCAGTATACCGGGTATTCGTAAGGTTTGTCGCCTCCAGGTATACCAGGGGCTTCCCTCCATGATCCCAGTAGAAACGGGAGTCCAGGACCCAGTATCCCCGGGCTCCTTCCCTTTGATCATACCGCAGGAAAATCCGGTCCCTGATGTTACCGGCCACTTTATTTTCCAATCCTATGATCAATTGCTGTTTCAGGTTTTCCAGGATATACCTGGAAATATAACCGTTTTCCTTCAGATCCGAGAAAATGTAATCGTAATCTATCGATATGGATCTTATCCACGGATCGCGGTACGCATCACCTGTAAAATCAAAATTCATACCAATATCGGCGCCCGTCCGGTTGATCTTTGTAATATTTTCAGCTTTCCAGTAATAAGTTGTGTCCGTTTCGGGCACCTGGACCCAGTCGATAAGATTATGGCTTCCCTGGCTGAACACATTGATGTCAGCGGAAAATATCCCTTTCAGGTATTTGACACCGGCTTCAATGCTTGATGTGGTTTCAGGAACTAAGCCGGGATTTCCTTTTTCGACAGGACTGTCATAATACATATCGTAGAAATCAGGAACACGAAATGCTCTTCCTGCATTCATGTACAACCTGAAATTTCCCGGAAGGGTATAGCCCACATCAATGCCCGGGAAGGAACTCCAGCCGAAAACATCATAAAATCCCGTATAAATACCGGGTGTGATCTCGAGGGAGCCTGTATGGAACCGGTGTTCGAGGTATACCCCGAAATTCTTCCTGCTAAACCCGTTAAGGTTGCTCAGGGTGTGTTCACCGTTGCGGACCCAGGTGCCATGGATGGATTCAAAACGGGTTTCAAAACCAAATCCTGTTGTTCCGAGTGCATTTTTCCAGGACCCGTTTAGTTCTGCACCGGCCACATCCGTCGTGTGAAGATTTTCATACACCGACGGATCCGACCTGACAAAAAAGTAATCGTCACGGTTAATGCGAAGGTATACACGCGGATGCCAATTGAAATTACCCGCTTTCCGCTGGTAGCCGATAGCAGCGATCCCGGTATGAATATCCTCATATTGCTGTGTATAGGAAGGATCCGCATAAAATCCGTTAGCCCCGAACTTCCTGGTTACATATCCTCCCATCACATGCATTTGTCCTTTGGCCATTGGAAATCTCGTTTCGTAAAAGGCATTAATGATGTCAAAATCCGTATTATCCCTGTACCCGCTGGATCGTATGCCTGAAATCGTAAAAGCCTGGTTCAGGCTATTTTCAGGAAGGGACACGGAAACTCCGCCTCCGAGCAGGTTGTACTGCCCTCCATATAAGTCAAGGTGAATATTCTTAATGTCCGGAATTCGGGTAATAAAATTAACGGCCCCGTTGAAGGCATCCTGGCCGAAAAGCCTGGCACCGGGCCCTTTAATGACCTCGATGCGGCTGATATCGTACAAACTTACCGGCAGGTTCAGGTTATGATGACCCGTCTGGGGATCGTTCATTTTCACACCGTTCAGCATGATTGCAGTTTCTTCAAATGAACCACCCCGAATCCCTATATCCGCCTGTACTCCCATGGGCCCCCGCTGACGGATATCCACTCCCGGCACATAAGTGAGAATTTCAGGAAGACTTTGTACGGGAAGGGTTTTCAAATCCCTGCCCGGTATGATATTTATATCTCTTGAGGATTGTGAAAAGGTTTCTGATAATCGCTGATCACTTATGACTATGGAATCCAGGTTAATGG
>JBJKSY010000263.1:0-3082 GCA_046703645.1 Cyclobacteriaceae bacterium | reverse complement strand
GGAATGATCCCTTCCCCTCCACTGTAAGTTCGACTTTGAAAAAATTATTTGCCGGATCCCTGAAACCTACTTCCTTCACCGGGCATCTAACCACCTTCCCTCCCAGTGCCTTTACCAGCACCTGCATTCCCAGGCAAATCCCCAGGTAAGGTATCTCTTTTTCAGCAACCTTCCTGACAAATGCAAGCTCATTATGCATTTTTAAATTATCATCGTTGGCACTGTCGGGGCCACCCAGGACAACCACTGCTTTGATCCCGTCAAGGTCAACCGGAAGAGGTGCTCTCCTGCCAAAATCAATGATCCCATAAGGCAACGATCTGTTTTTCAGAACCTCTTCAAGTATTCCGGGGCCTTCGGAAGTTTTATTTTTCAGGATGATTATTTTCTTCTCCATATTGATCTTTGTAATAAGGAATTTACAGAAAATGGTAAACATAAAAGAACCCCGGTGAAGCCCGGGGTCCGAATTTCCATTTCACTAAAATAATAGGTATTTAATCCCCGGGCAGGTCCCGGGCCCGAATTTCCGGAGAAGATCTCCGGGAAATTACACAGTATCCATCCCGTCCGCCGAAGCGGAACACGAAGGCGGGTTAAAATAACTCCCGGAGTCAATAGTTATATAATCATTTTGATAACCTGTAAACTGCGACGTCATGAGGCTGCAGGGTGATCTTCAGGTTATCGGCTGTTGTGCCGGCATCTTTATGCTGCCACAGGTCGCGTAATTTCCAGGGAGTAGCAAAGCTCAATTGGCCGAAATAATATCTATCCCACTGGAAATCGAGATTCTTACTCATGTCGGACCTGTTGAAAAGGCAAACGGCATATTCATTGTTTTCGAGAGGCTTCACCCAGATCTCGAGGTTATCGATGGTCATGGCACGGTATCCCTGTACTCCCTTGGGATCCTGGTCGAGGGCGATCACATCCTTGTTTTCAAGGATCTCCTTAGTCTGGGCTGACATGGTTCTGAGGTCATTTCCGGCGATCAGTGGGGCGGCCATCATGCACCACAGTGTAAAATGGGCACGGTCCTCAATATAGGACATTCCGCCGTTCCCCACTTCCAGCATATCGGGATCGTTCCAATGTCCCGGGCCGGCGTACTTCGCCAGTTTGGCGTTCTGGTCTACGATCTGGACAACGCCGTTGCCACCCCAGCCTACAGTGCAATCGAAACAATCCTGAATATCGCCGGTGGTGCGCCAGAGGTTGCCCACATTGGCTGCCCATGTCCAGGGCTCATGGCTGCCCCATTCGCATAAGCTGAAGACGATGGGTCGGCCGGCGGCATAAAGAGCATCCCGCATGGTGGAGTAAGAAGCTTCAGCATCCTGTTTCCCTGTATTGCACCAGTCATACTTAAGGTAATCCACACCCCAGCTTGCGTACATCAGGGCATCCTGGTATTCATGGCCTCTGCCTCCCGGCCGTCCCTGGCAGGTATTTGTACCGGCATCGGAATAAACGCCGAATTTCAGGCCCTTGGAATGCACGTAATCAGCTAAGGCTTTCATACCTGATTTGAATCTTACCGGGTCGGGAACAATATTGCCTTTATCATCCCTTTTCACCTGCCAGCAGTCATCAATAACGATGTACTGGTAGCCGGCATCTTTCATTCCCGAGCTGACCATTGCGTCGGCCATCCCCTTGATCATGTCTTCATTTACGTCGCAGCCGAACTTGTTCCAGCTATTCCAACCCATCGGCGGTGTCGGAGCCAGCCCTTCGAATTTCTGTGCCATAGCACTGATTGAAATCGTCAACAGAAACAATAAATACCTGACTTTCATATTCTTAAATATTTGAATTAATGAATAAAATTTGAACCGGAAAGGTGATGCCGAATACCTGCATTCTTTCCATTACAAGAAAGCAATATACGGAGTGTTGCCGGGATAAGAAAGCAAAGACGAATTTTTACATTTAATTCCTAGTATATTAAGAAAGCCGGGAGCCATTCTTATATTGATTAAGATCAAAGAAACCGGGTTTAATAAAATATATCATCCCTACGGGATTTTTTGAAATTGTAAATCTTAATTCTACTTAGGGCATCAAAATGCATATCCAAGTCCGAGGCTTAACCAGGGATGCATACCTGTGGTATACCGGCTCATCCCGTATTCAGGATAATTCATATCACGAATGATATACCAGGTAGCCTGCACCGCCGCATTCCAGAAGATCCCGGATCTTACAGGTTGCCTCCTGATTCCCACCCTAAAACCGGTAAGGTAATCTATCGAATAATCATCCGGCGGAAAATGAGATGGCCTGTATTTGTCGGATACTGCGGCGAAAGTCAGCCCGGTCTCGAAGCAAAGTCTTTTCCCCTGAATAATATAAGATGCCCCCACAGGTATGCTCCAGAATATCCGCTGACCTCCGCTGAATGTATTTATATACAGCAACCCGCCCCGAAGGTCCAGGTAATTGTTTTCCTTTAATCCAATAAGCCTTTCATAATTCAGGGATCCAAGCAAGGCAGCGCCGCCTGCTTCAAGGTAAATTGTATTCTTTGCCAGTTGCTGTGCCTGAAGGGAACCCGCAAAAAAAATCCCTATAGCACAAGTTAAAAATTTTTTCATAGTGGTTTATTGAATGGGTAATCAAGATACTAAAAATACAGTTAACATAAAAAGTCTCAGGCGATCTTTTTGAAGCTGCAAAAGAGGAATTGCTGTACGGTTCCGAAGGGTGTAACATGGTCCTGTTCCATACAGCGTATCTTTTTAAATCCCGTGCCGAATTCATGTTCCACGGATGTTTCATCATACCGTCTTATTGCAAGTCCGCTGCATTTCAAAGGGCCTTTCTCTGAGAAGGTCCCAAGCACCAGGTAACCGGAAACGGAGCTCCTTGCCAGGGAAATGTATTTATTTCTTTCCCCCGCATTGTTCAGGAAATGAAATGTTGCCCGGTCATGCCAAAGGTCAAATTGTTCTTCCGATTGAAAATCGAGAATATTGCCTGTGATCCATTTTATCAATGAAGCCCTCTCTCCCAGTCTCTGCCGGGCCCGTTCCAGGCCATTCTCAGATATATCCATGACTGTTATATTCTTGAAACC
>JBJKSY010000262.1:0-4285 GCA_046703645.1 Cyclobacteriaceae bacterium | reverse complement strand
CCTTTCTCATTTCAACTTTTATTGTCTGGGAAAAGCTGATCTTTTATCAGAAAACAAGGAGGCTGATATTTTCCTGGCGTTTGTTCGTATACTTTATCCTTGCAACCCTGGCTATAACCTTCTTCAGGCTGACGATTTTGGGGATTGGTTTTCAGATCGGCGTAGCCGCCGTTATAATAATAAGCATTTATTATTCATTCAACCTGAAATGGGTGGCTTATTTGAGCTCGGGTCGAAAATTGAGAAGCATTCTTTTAATCGCTCTCACCATTGCCTACCTGATATATTTTTTGAATTTATTTCTCCCTTATTACAGGGTAGGCTACTTAAACCTTTTTATCAGCGATGTAACGGTCTTTATAATGTTCGCTTTTGTGTTCACTTACGCCTTTATCGCTGTTCTCGTTCTTTTATTCAACCTCCCTACCTCTCCTGTTTTTGAAAAGAAACTGGAGGAAATTGTAAATTATCAGCGACTGAGCCAATCCTATAATGCCAGGCAGAACATAGATGAAATATTCGAAATTCTGGTCGACAGTGCCGTATCTGCCGTTCAGGCTGATGCTGCCTGGCTTGAACTTGAATCCGAGGGTAATTCCGGGAAAAAAAGGTTTACTTACCAGATCGATTCTTTTCAGATCCAGGGGATCTGGAATAAAATAAATGCTGTAAAAAAACATAAAATTCTGGATACTGAACTGATCCGTCATCTGAAACCTGAAAATTATATCACGGGATTGAAAAACAGGACTTATCGGTCCATCTTAATCGTGCCATTCAGCGTTCAGGATAAACCGGTAGGCACGCTGGTCCTCTTAAAAGGGATCACGGATGGATTTAACCATGAAATGATCAGGGTAATCCGAACCTTTGTAGATCAGGCCTCCATTTCGGTTGAGAATCACAGATTATTCGAATCTGTACTTGAAAATGAGCGTTATATAAAGGAACTCAATATTGCCCGGAATGTGCAGAAAAGCCTGCTGCCGGAATCCATGGGGGAATGTGAGTATTTCGACATTACGGCATTCTCCAAGTCTGCCGATGAAGTGGGGGGTGATTATTATGATATATTCTATAAGGACGATTTTGCGGTTATTATTATCGCAGACGTGTCGGGAAAGGGCACTTCTGCGGCTTTCCAGATGTCACTCATGAAAGGTATTTTTCACAGCCTTGTGGAACTGGACCTGCCTGCTGATGAATTCCTCACACTGGCAAATAATGCCATTTCAAGGGGTCTTGACAAAACTTCGTTTATTACGGTTTCCCTTTATAAAATCAACGGAAGAAAGAAATTTATGGAATTTTCTAGGGCCGGCCACTGCCCAATGCTATTTTATTCCCAAAAAAAGCAGAAATCCGAATATTTTTATGGAGAAGGGCTGGGTTTGGGGATATTAAGAAACCCAAAATTCAGGTCTCACGTTAACATACATAGAATTGAATTTGAGGCAGGCGATGTCATGTGCCTCTTCACTGACGGGATAACGGAAGCTAAAAATCTCAGTCGTGAAGAGTTCGGGTATGACCGGTTAAAGAAACTTTTGGATATTAACGCATCCTTGAGTCCTGAAAAAATAAGGGATTCCGTTATAGAGGATCTTTTTCGATTTTGTGAAATGAAGGATCCTGAAGATGATTATTCAATGGTGATCCTCAAATTCAAATAAAACAGAAAGATGGTTAATATTTCGTCCGAAACGATAAATGATTCGTTGATGATCAGCATCGATGGTGAAATTGATGCCAGTTCATCTATCCACCTCGATAACGAACTGGGAAAAGCAATTAATCAAAGTAAAAAGATCCTTATTGACTGCAGCAGGCTGGATTATATTTCCTCTGCCGGGCTGGGGGTCTTTATGTCCTACATTCATGATATGGAAGAAAAAAATATCAGAATGATACTTTTTGGTATGAGCAATAAGGTCAAGAATGTTTTTCAGATTCTGGGCCTGGACCAATTGCTCAAAATTGTCGAATCAAGGGAAGAAGCAAATATTTTGTTGAATGCAATATAGGTATAGGGTATCCTGTCAGAAAAACAGGCTCAGGAAGATACGATCATTTATCGGCAAGGCTTTGGAAAAGCATATGCCATCCGAGGAAGACCGGCATTTCCTGATTTTAGCTGTTGATGAGATATGTACCAACCTGATCGTTCACTCCCATAAATGCAATCCTAAGGAATACCTTGATCTGAACGTGAAAATCACCAATAATCATATCTTATTCGAGATCCGGGATACCGGGAATATTTTTAATATTATTGATTATAAGGAACCTTCCCTTGAAAAACTTATCGCCGAAGGACGACAGGGCGGACTGGGACTTAACCTTGTTAAAAAAATCATCGATAAAATCGAAATAGCCAAGGATGAAAATTTTACGGTTTACAAATTGCATAAAAGCCTGAATCATCTTCCCCACTGAAAATTCCCTCTAACTGCCCCAACATACAGTAAATTTGAATAGAATTGTACAATTTTATCCATGTTGGGCATGAGATTTCTCATAATTTCCCAGTTGTTATTGCTGTTATCGGTTCCTTCATTTTCACAGAAATCGGGTTCGGATCGCATCCTGTTTACAGTCGATACCATGAAGGTACCGGAAAATGAATTTCTATATGCGCTTAAAAAAAATAACTATTCCGGGAATAAAATAACCCGTAAGGAAATTGATGATTACCTCGGCCTCTATATAAAATTCAAGCTTAAGGTCAGGGACGCCTATGAACAAGGGCTTGACACTACCGCTTCATTCAGGCATGAATTTACTACTTATAAAAATCAGCTTGATGATTCCTATCTGACCAGTGATACGTTGCTTGATGATCTTACAAAACAGGTTTATAACCGGTTAAGATATGAAATAAGAGCATCTCATATCCTGGTGAAAGTAAAGAATTTTGCAATCCCGGCTGATACACTGTCTGCTTACAATAAAATAGAAAAGATATACAGGCTTGCAGAATCCGGGGTTCCTTTTGATGAACTTGCAAAAAAATATTCGGATGATCCTACTGCTTCCTACAACGGCGGGGATATCGGATTTTTTACGGCCCTGCAGCTTGTACTGCCTTTTGAAAATATGGCTTATTCAACTCCGGTTGATTCCATTTCGAAACCATTCAGGACCAAATTCGGGTATCATATCCTGAAAGTAACCGATAAAAAACTGAATCCCGGAACAGTGACCGTGGCGCATATTATGATAAGGTATACCCGGGGAATGAATAAGGCAGATTCTGCAAATGCCAAACATAAAGCATTTGAGGTTTATGACAAACTGCTTCACGGTGAAGACTGGAATAAACTTTGTTCCGAATATTCTGAAGATTACACAACAAGCAAATCGGGAGGAGTTTTACCGGAATTTGGTGTGGGGAAAATGGTCCCTCCTTTCGCTGAAGCGGCTTTTTCGCTGGAGAAGCCGGGTGATATAAGCGCCCCGGTAGAATCTCCCTTTGGCTGGCACATAATAAAACTTATAGATAAATCTCCTTTTCAATCCTATAATGATATCAAGGCTGAACTCAAAGAGAGAGTAAAACAGGATACCAGGTACTCAGCTATTCATACATTATATGTCAATCAACTGGCTGCAGAAGATCACTGCCTGGTCAACAATGTAATGCTTTTGCGTTGTTTTCAGCTCGCCGACAGTTCTCTCACTTCTGGTCACTGGAAATATACACCTGATTCGACATTTGCATCATCTCAACTGATGAGTATCCAGTCGAAGATCTTTACGGTTAAGGATTTTTTCGATTATGTGAGTCAAAACGATATGCCTGACAGCCAGTTGGCTCCCTATGTTTATATGGAAAGGCTTTTTTCAAATTTCAGAGAGAAGTCCTTACTGGAATATGAACGGTCCCATTTGGCAGCGAAATACCCGAACTATCCCTGGCTTGTAAAGGAGTATAAAGAAGGAATCCTTATGTTCGACCGGATGGATTCCATGGTTTGGGATAAAGCGGCACGTGATTCTGCCGGAGTGCAGGATTATTTTAACAGGAACCGTGAAAAATACAAGTTCGGCGAAACGGCTGAAACCACAATTGTCATGACCAACGATACCGCCGTGCTTAACAGGATGGTGTATTGGCTTTCCAAACCTTATTATCCTGCCGAAATGAAGGTTTTCAGTTTCAAGGTCCATCCGGGCACCGATGGATTGGACAGAATTGATAGTTTGTACAGGACAGTTACAGAAAACAGGAAGGAACTTTCTCTTGCGGTCACAGGTGAATCAGCGGCCATTGACTCCTTTAAGA
>JBJKSY010000261.1:0-4315 GCA_046703645.1 Cyclobacteriaceae bacterium | reverse complement strand
ACGAGGGGTATTTCGTTCTGGTTCCGGATCTTTATTACCGTGACGGCAGGAATATTACTTTTCCTCCCGGGGCATTCATGCAGGGCGGCCCTGAACGGGACAAGATCATGAATATTATCAAGTTGCTGACTTTGGACCATGTCATGTCCGATACAGGTTATTTTATAGAATTTCTAGAAAAACAGGATATCACGGATAAAAAACAATTCGGCTGTACCGGTTATTGTATGGGAGGAAAATTTTCTTTCGGCGCCGCCGGGTATTTTCCAGAAAAGATAAAGGCCGCCGCCATTTTTCATGGTAGCCGCCTTGCAACTGAACAACCGGACAGCCCTCACCTGCTTGCCTCCAAAATAAAAGCTAATCTTTATTTCGGGATTGCAGAAATTGATGCCGGGTTCAGTCCGGAAGAAAAATCCCGTCTGGAAAAGAGCCTGAAAGATTATCATCTCAGTTACGATATGAAGGTCTATCCGGGAGTAAAGCATGGTTTCGCTGTAACCGATCATATGGCCTACGATAAATCCGCTTCAGAAGACCATTTCAAAATTCTTAACCGTCTATTTAAAGAATCCTTCACGAGGAATCATTAAATTATTTTATCCATTGGTAATTCATAAATGCCGGGAATCAGTTTAGCCTGATTCTTTAACATTCCCGGTATACACATTTAAGATGGATTTATTATCAGGAATTCTAAGCGTGGAATATTCATAAGCTTATTTGTTGCCACCGCAGCAGCCATGCTGGGGATCGGTATCATTGAGCCCATCATGCCTCTTTATGCAAAAAGCATGGGAGCATCGGGGGTGATGCTGGGACTGATTTTTTCAGGGTTCGCAATTTCACGGGCAATATTTGCACCTATTGCCGGGAATCTATCTGATCAATATGGAAGAAAATCTATGATCGTTGCCGGGCTTATCCTTTTTATAATTTTCTCTGTATTGTATGTCATGGCCGAAACCTCTCTTGAACTGGTTTTCATCCGCACAGCCCAGGGGCTCGCCTCGGTAATGGTTACACCCATAGCCCAGTCGTATATCGGAGATATCACACCCGAGGGAAAGGAAGGGAAATATATGAACCTGTTTTTCATCTCATTTTTCAGCGGCACTGCACTTGGCCCGGTAACGGGAGGTTATCTTTCAGACCGTTACAATCTGGAGGCGCCTTTTTATGCTATGGCCGTTATGGCTTTTATTTCCCTGATCCTGGTTATCTGGCTTATTCCAAGGATCAATAAGGGAGCCGGTGTTAACAAAAGCAAACGTCCCGCGCCTTTTGCCGGGTTGAGAAAAGTATTCCGGGACCGTAAGATTCAGGGCGTTCTTCTGTACATGGGTTCAAGGGGCTTTTATCGCTGGGGATTCAACTCATTTTTTCCATTATTTGCCATCAGGTACGCAGATTTTTCCAAAACCCAGATCGGGCTGGCCTTATCAGGCTATATGCTGGCCGGCGCAATGGTACAGTATCCTTCCGGTCTGGCAGCAGATAAATTCAATAAAAGAAGAGGGAGTTTTATTTTTATTGGCGGGTTATTGAGCGCCCTGATGATGTTTATTATTCCTTCACTTCATCAGGTGATCCTTATAATTCTGCTGACATTATGCATGGGATTGTTCAGCGCATTTTCAAGGGCCTCGGCAGTGGCCATTCTTACGGAACGAGGCCGGGTTCATGGTATGGGAGCTGCCAATGGAGCATTTACCACCTCCTTAAGCCTGGGACAGGTTTTAGGTCCTCTGTTATTCGGGCTTGTTGTTGATTACTTCAATATTCCTTATTCATTTTATCTTGGCGGAATCGTCGGATTTCTAGGCGTATTTCTAGCCTACTGGTCGTTAAGAAAAGAGAATTCAAATCATAAGGAAAATACATGATCGCCGTGAACCTGCTAACTATTACGGATCCTGTTCATGACATTCGCCGGCGATCGTTTATGATCCAGTTCATTTACCATGATATCCATATAGGGAGCGATATGGCCGAAGAACTTCTTATATCCGGCGCAAAAATAATTCAGACCTTCCTCTCCTTCCGGCGTCTTTTCAAACCTGTGTTTGGGGCATCCTCCGTGGCAGGCAAAACGGAATTCACATTCCATGCAAAAAGTAGGCAGCGCAGACTTCTTATTATTTCCAAATTGTTGCTGGAAGGGAGAATTCACCATATCTCCCAGGGATTTATTCATTATATTGCCCAGCTTAAAATTCGGGTAAACAAAATGATCGCAGGAATAAAGATCCCCGTTATGTTCAATGGCCAGTGCCTGCCCGCAGGTTTCGTTATGAACGCATAATCCTGAAGGGACCCCGTACCAGTTGGCCAATGCAACATCGAACATCTGAACAAAGATTCTTCCTACATCTTTTTTGATCCATTCATCAAATACATCATTCAGGAACTGACCATATCTTGCCGGTTCCAGTGACCATTCAGCCACCTTTGCCCGGGTTTTATCGCCGGGTTCAATCAGGGTAAGGCCATCCGGGTTTTCATTAATGGCCATTCTTTCAACGATAGGTATAAACTGCATATACCGGCTACCGGCCTTTTTCAAGAACCGGTAAATGTTTTTGCCCAGGTGGGAATTATTCCGGTGAATACAGGTCAGTGTGTTGAACTCGACTTTATATTTCTTTAATTTTTCAATGGCCTCGTATACTTTATCGAAGGTGGGTTGACCTCCCTTGTTAACGCGGTAAGAATCATGCACTCCTTTCGGGCCGTCGATGGAAATACCAACCAGGAAGTTATTCTCTATAAAAAAATCACACCAGGCATCATTAATATTTACGCCGTTCGTCTGGAAGGCATTTTCAATTTTTTTCCCGGTGGCATATTTTTTCTGAAATTCAACCGCCTTTTGGAAGAAATCAATTCCCATTAATGTGGGTTCACCTCCCTGCCAGGCAAAATTAATAACCGGTGCATCCTGGGAATTGATGTACTGGTTTACATATTTCTCGAGAACATCCGCCGGCATTTTGAAATTCCTGACACCCGGGTAAAGGTTTTCCTTTTCCAGGTAAAAACAATACTCGCAATCGAGGTTACAGATCGGACCGGCAGGTTTGGTAATGACATGAAAGCCCGATATCTTTACCGTTGGAGGTGTCATCGTTGATATATATAAGTATTTCCCCGCGGAATCATACAATTGTTACGTTTCTCAATATTGAGAATGGTAACCCTGTCAATCGTAACTTCCGGTTGGCCAGAGTTTAACGGGTTTACCGGTAGTATCCCGGAACTGTTCACGCAGATCCGATAATTTCTTAACAAGATCCTGGGTCACCTGTTCATAATCCGGATGGACCTTATAACCGCTCCATTCAAACAGGCTTTCCATTTCATCGGGATCCTTTTGGAGGTCAAAAAGCTCCCATTCATTGATCGTATAATAATTGATCAGTTTATAACGGTCTGTCCGTATCCCGTAATGAGGCACGACCCAGTGAGGCGGGGCAAATTCATAATAATGGTAATAGAAAGAATCACGCCAAATGGCAGGCTTTTCACCTTTAATATGAGGAAGCAGGCTTACGCCCTGCATGTCTGACGGGATATCCAGTCCGATCATGTCGAGCACCGTAGGCGCATTATCGATATTTACGTTCATGGCATCGCTGGTACTACCGGGTTTTGTCAGCCCGGGATACCTTATCAGCCAGGGGATACGAATGGCAGGCTCATACATAAAACGCTTATCGAACCATCCATGGTCGCCCATAAAAAATCCATGATCGCCGGTTATGACCACTATCGTATTATCTTTTAATCCCGATTTATCAAGGTAGTCAAGCAATCTTCCGATATTTTCATCCAGGGATCTCAGTGTTCCCAGGAAATGCCCCATGAACTTCTGGTAATTCCATTGTTTACGCTGCCGGCCTGTTAATTCTGCCGGAGGATTAAAATCGGGCATGTATTCAATGCGCATACGTGCCTCACGTGCAGGAGAAGCTCTCATGGAATAATCATCCCAGAAAGTGGGCGGTTCCGGGATATGGACATTGTCATAAATATGTTCATACTTATGCGGGGGATCAAAAGGACGATGGTCGTTGAAGTACTGGACCATCATCAGGAAAGGCTGCCTGAATTGTTTGATCCCGTTAATGGCAAGGTCCGTGAAATTATCCGTACAATACCCCGGGTATTCTTTTTCCTGTATTACCTGGCTTCCCAGGCTGGGATTCTGGAGGTAACCTTTCGATTCATAATAGGGTCCTCCGGCCCCACGTTTGAAGACAAAGTAATCAAAACCCGCAATTCCCGGATTCGAGGGTTTATCCTGCTCAGAAAC
>JBJKSY010000260.1:0-3888 GCA_046703645.1 Cyclobacteriaceae bacterium | reverse complement strand
AATCACTTTCCGTTTCACCGGATACAGTAGACGGGCTGCAGGATGAATTTCATTTCGAGATTATCATTGATGAAGTCCGAAAAGCAACAGAAGAGGAATTACAAAAAGGGCGTGTTATCCAAACCCTTCCTGAAGAAGATTGCGGCCCCGACTGTGATTGCCACCGATAATATTTTTTGATTTGATGATTTATTGATTTGATGATTTTCTGCGTCCGCTATAGCCATGTTGGCGAAGGCGGATTGATTTTCAGCGTCCGCCGTAGCCATGTTGCCGAATCACTGTTCACCGGTCACCGGTCACCTGTCACTTGTCACTTGTCACTGTCACCGATCACCGGTCACTGACACAAGACACACTCGTCACTCGTCACTCGTCACTAGTACGAGTCACTTGTTACCTATAATTTTCGGTCCTCTTTTACTCCATTTCATCGGAGCAATAAAACTCCCGTTCCCGGAATCCCTGATCAAAATTAAAAGCCGCTTCATCCGGGTTTCTTCCTGACGTGCGCTCATGACCCAGCGTATGCAGGGATTTCTGTACGATGGCACCTGCGTTTCAAAAAACTTCCAGGCTTTTTTATTTTCCCTGAACAGCTCTTCGAATTCAGGCGTAAGTTTGTTCTCATTCTGTTCAAAAGAATATAAGCCTGTTTTTTCAGCCTTCCTTTTATTGTAAACTTCCAGTCCCGAAGCATGCATACGGCCTTGTTTTGTAAGTTCTTCCACCCTTTTTACATTCACCAGGCTCCAGTTGCTGTCAGCCTTACGCGGCGTAAAACGGATCATGTAAGAATCCCTGTCGATGGATTTCCTGATACCGTCGATCCAGCCAAAACAAAGCGCCTCATCCACCGATTCCGGCCAGGTTATTGAAGGTTTGCCCGAATCTTTCTTATAAAATCCGATCCATAATTCCTGAACCTTCTTATGGTTTTTTTCAAGCCATTTACGCATGGCTGAAGGGTTTCTGAAAAAAGTGATTTTCATGAAGATATTTTTGGCGTATTGACGAACGAATTATGACAATTAAGGGAAAAGTTTCAAGTATTTACATGTCAAATTTTAAAAACCGGAATAAAAAAAACACCTTTGCAGGGTGCATGTGAATCGGCGGGGGAAATTTTTCTGGTATGAAAACCGTTTTCCCGGGTGACACATGTTTATTTTCTGAGATTCAAATTTTTTGATCGTGGATCCGGCACGAAGGGATTTTTTAAAGAAAACAGGTCTTGTGATCGGAGGAGCCCTTGTCCTTCCGGCCTGCTATCATAAACCCGTACCTTTCAGGTTCCTCAACGGGAATGAAGCCGGCTGCCTGGTAGCCTTATGTGAACGTATTATTCCGGCCGATGATGCACCGGGAGCCATGGATGCCGGGGTCATATATTATATCGATAAACAGCTCAACGGCTTTTTTAAAAAATTCCAGCCTGCTTATCGCCAGGGACTGGCTTCCGTACAGGAAGATTGCATAAAGATATGGCAATCGGAATTTCAACTTCTGCCGGTAGATAAACAAAATGAATATCTAAGGATGCTTGAATCGGACTCCCCTGAACTTACCTCATGGAAAAGTCAGAAAGCTTCGGAGTTTTTCGATATGGTGATCAGCCATACTATGCAGGGGTTTTACGGGGCACCTCGTCACGGCGGGAATAAGAATTACATTTCCTACCGGATGCTGCGTATAGGCTATCCCCAGGTGGACGGACAGAACCGTTATAAGAAGGAGGACGGCCATGGCTGAGAAAAAATACCGGGGGATCGTGGTAGGAGCCGGAGCCGGTGGCGGCGTGGTGGCCTGGCAACTGGCAAGACAGGGTATTTCAGTATTATTGCTCGAAAGGGGACCCTGGCCGGATTATGACAAGCATATAAACGACGAGCTCATTTCACAAAGAACCTGGGTGCTGGGAACAGCCTTTGGCCCTGACGGTGATAAGAATCCCAGGGTCGTTGTCAGGGAAGACGGTTCCCGGGTGATCGTTAAGCCCACGGACGGATGGGACTACCAGCATATTGCCGCCTGCGTGGGTTCGGGAACGGTGAGCTACGGCGCTATGGGCTGGAGGTATATGAGGGAAGATTTCAGGATGAAAAGTACCTATGGCGAAGTCCCGGGTTCTACCCTGGATGACTGGCCTGTTTCCTATGATGACCTGGAACCTTACTACGAAATGGCGGAATGGGAAATCGGTGTTAGTGGAAGCGACAGCTTGAATCCATTCGCCGCCCCCCGTAAAAAGGAAAGACCCATGCCGCCTTTTGAATATAACCGCGAAGCGAAGGTGATTTCAGATACGGCAAAAAGAATGGGGCTTCACCCTTTCCCCATACCAATGCTCAGGAATTCGGTTCCCTTTAACGGGAGACCCGCCTGCATCAGGAACCGGACCTGCTGCGGATTTGCCTGCGGAGTGGATGCCAAAAACGGAACGCAGAATACGGTAATTCCCAAAGCCTTGCAAACAGGTTATTGTGATCTGAAAACCAATTGCAAAGTCCAGGAAGTGATTGTCGATGAAACCGGCATGGCAAGGGGAGTTAAATATTTTGATGAAGATGATAAAGGCGTGATTGAATACGCTGATTTTGTTGTAGTATCCGCCTCGGCCATTGAATCGGCCCGTCTCTTGCTGAATTCGAAATCAAAACTTTTTCCCAACGGGGCAGGAAATAATTATGACTGGGTCGGAAGGAATCTTCAAGGGCATGCCTATACCGGCGCATATGGATTATTTGATTATGATATCCTGGATTATGCAGGACCCGGGGCAAGCGTAGCACTCAGCGATTACAACCATCATAACCCCGGCATTATCGGGGGTGGACTGTTGGCCAATGAATTTAACCGGTTGCCTTATCTGTATACAGGCGTCCGGCCTCCCGGATCAGCCCGGTGGGGAAAAGCTCACAAGGATTTCCAGCGGAAAACCTACCTGAGAAACAGCCAGATCGTCGGCCCAATCCAGGAAATGCCAATCTTTGATTCCCGGGTGCAACTCGATCCTATAGTTAAAGATTACTGGGGAATGCCGGTTGCCGCCTTATCCGGTGGGAGCCACCCCCTGAATTATGAACACTGCAAATTCCTGTCATCAAAAGCCGAAAATATTTTAAAAGAAATGGGAGCCGTGAAGACCTGGCAATCGGTCGGAGGAAGGGGAGGGCCCAGCGGCGGACAGCACCAGATGGGAACAACCAGGATGGGCCTCGATAAAAAAACAAGCGTGGTCAACCAATACGGACAGGTTCATGAGATCGATAACCTGTTCGTGGCCGATGCCGGGGTTTTTGTCACGGGGGGAGGGTTTAACCCGGCGCTTACCATCATGGCAGTGGCTTATTATATTGGTGATCATATTGCGGGACTTTTTAAAGGGACAGGACTGAAATCCTGATGAAATGAAACTGATCATACCATTACTCGCCGGGATATTTTTATTGGGGATTGTTTTCTTTTCCGGGTTCTACCTGTACTGGAACCATGCCGACCCGGAAAGAACCTGCTCGGGTTGCCACGAGATATCGGGATCTGTTGCAAGCTGGGAACATTCTTCCCACAGGGATATCAGGTGCTTCGATTGCCATGGTACCGCCCTGGAAAATGGTGTTCACAGCCTCAGGGAAAAATCCCTGATGGTATGGACTCACCTTACTAAAAATAATTGGAATTCCGACATTCGGATGAATGAGGACCAGGTCCTGGCAGTGTCGGCCCGTTGTGCGAATTGTCATAGAGAGGAATATACAAAATGGAGATCGGGAGGGCATTCGGCTGATTATAAGGAAATATTCCTTAATTCCCAGCATAATTCTTCGGAACGCCTGTACTGGGATTGCCTCCGTTGCCATGGCATGTTCTATAAAGGGAACATTTATG
>JBJKSY010000259.1:0-2866 GCA_046703645.1 Cyclobacteriaceae bacterium | reverse complement strand
ACCATGGCTTTCATATGCCAAGCTTTTTTAGCTCCTGTTCCTGGTGTTTTATGGTAATGCTTATGGAATCCTTATAGGTTTTCTGCAGGAGGTTTTTAACCTGTTCGGCACAGTAAATGGAACGGTGCTGGCCGCCCGTGCATCCGAAGTTCACCATGAGGCGGGTATATTTTCTTTTCAGGTACTCCCGTATAGAATGATCGATGATACGGAAGGAATCATTTACAAAGGTATCGGCCTCGGTATTATTCCTGAAAAAATCGATCACTGCCGGGTCGCTTCCGTTAAGTTCCTTGAATTCATCGAGTCTTCCGGGATTTACAATCGCCCGGCAATCGAATACAAATCCGCCGCCATTTTCCGAAAGATCTACAGGGATCCCCCTGCGGTAAGAGAAGCTGTTAATTTCCACCACCAGCCGGTCCTGGGGATCCTTGCCCCCTGTGAACTGCTGGAGTTCCGGGGAAGTGATCATGGACCGCAGAACACCGGTGAGGTAGGGGAATTGTTCTCCTGAAATATGATTTTTAAGAAGGTAATCCATGGTTTGAACCGCGTAGGGAATGCTTTTCAGGAACTGGGGTTTCTTCTCATAAAAACCCCTGAAACCGAAAGCGCCCATGGCCTGCAGCAGGCGGATCAGGGCAAAATCATAATAATATTTCCTGAAGTTTTCCTCATTGATCGGGTACCAGGTCTTCAGGCTGTCGATGTAATGATCAAGGAGAAGTTCACGGTTTTGTGCAGGAATATCGGCCTTTGCATCATATAACAGGGATGCCAGATCATATTGCAGGGCTCCTTTTCTGCCTCCCTGGTAATCAATGAAATACAGATCTTTCCCTTTAAGCATTATATTGCTCGACTGGAAATCACGGTACATGAAAAAGTCGCTGTTTTCCGTTAAAAGATGATCCGTGAAATTCAGGAAATCATCTTCCAGGAGCTGTTCGTCGAAGGGGATCTTGGCAAGCTTAAGAAAATAATATTTGAAATAATTCAGGTCCCACATCATTGACTGCTTGTCGAACCGGGCCCTGGGATAACAGACAGAATAATCGAGGCCATTATTTCCCCGGATCTGGAAATGGGGCAGGGCTTCAACGATCTTTTTGTAGGTATCCATCAGGCTGTCGGGAAATGCCCCCTCATCCTTACGGTCGACAAGGTATGAGAACAGGGTCGTATCGCCCAGGTCGGAAAGCAGGTAGACATTATGATCGAGATCCTCAGCCTCTACGCCCGGAACATTCAGTCCCGTTTTCAGGAAGTGCCGGGTAAAGGCCAGGAAAGCTTCGTTTTCCTTCCGGTCGGTGTTATAAACACCAATGGCGGTAAAATCACCAGAGTAGATCCTGAAATATTCCCGGTATGAACCTGAGCGCGGGAGGGGTGTGATGCTGTCGACGTGCCGGCTGAAAGTCCGGTCGAAGATATCCTGCAGAAGGTTTATTTTACTGATGAATGACACAACAGTGGTTCCCTGATCCCCTATAAAAACTAATAAAGCTTAAAATTAAACAGCCGGGCCATGGTTTGCAAATGATTGCAGGGTTCTTATTTCCAATCCAGGAATATAAATCAATTAGAAAAGTATGTAATAATCCTTTTTGCCTCCGAGTTGCTCCGTGTCACAAAAAAAATTGTCAGTTTTAATTATATAATTAATTTACCGTGTTGAGAGTATACAGGGGTATACTATATTAAACAAGCAAGACCCGCTTGTTAATAGAAATGCTCCGCCACCTTCTGACCCCGGATCGGAGAAGATGATCGATAAAAAGAAAAAACGATATACTCCCTGCCAATCAGCGTCTGTTGAGCTTGCAGCAATCCATTTCCGAGGTCCCGAACGATTCCCTGTTTTCCCTGGAAAGTTTATCGATAAACCTTTTAAAAAATCCGGGCTTCCTGTCGGGCTTTTTAATTTTTAAACCCAGGTCTGAAAGTCCGTTTTTAAGAAACATCACGCTATAAAGTTGTGAGTAATAGCTGATACGGATGCAATCCTTTTCAAGACAGAGAATGGAAACCTGGTTCAGTTTCCCGAAATATTCCGCAGCTTTCTCCCTTTGAACCGTTGAAAATTCAACTTCAGGCTTTACAATCATTACCGAGGCCAGGTCTTCCATTTCTTTATCTGTTTAAATATTGTTTTAAATATTAACGTGATCAGTTCATCATGCTATGACCCATCATGCCGTTTCCTGACATTCCGCCGGATCCGTGCATGCCGGAACTTCCATTCATCATCCTGTACATCCTGCTCAGCATCTGCGGGTATTGTGCCATCATACTGTACATGTTCATATAAGCGGATGAATCACCTTTTGAGGCATTCAGCATAGATCCCATCATAGGGCCGATCACCCCGGGATGGGTCCTGAAAATCTGTTGCATCATGGAACGGTTACCCATCATACTGTACATGTTGTTCATCATAATAGATCTGCCGTTTGGGTTATCCATCATAATATTCATCATTTCGCCGGCCATGGCATGATCATTTGCGATCTTCTGCATTATCTCTTTTCTTGTGGTTTTATTGGAAAGCACACCATTGACTTGCGGAGTCTGGAATGAGGCCAGCACAAGAATAATTGCTGCAATTCCGGTTATTTTAAATAAAGTTTTCATAATAATCGCGGTTTAAAATCATTTAACAAATAATAATATCATTGTTTCCTTAATCTCAACGCATTGGTGATCACCGATACCGAGCTGAAGCTCATGGCTGTCGCAGCAATTATCGGGCTCAGTAATATCCCGAAAAAGGGATAGAGAACACCTGCTGCAACCGGAATCCCTATTGTATTATATACGAAAGCAAAGAATAGATTTTGCTTTATGTTTTTCATAACCTTAT
>JBJKSY010000258.1:0-3765 GCA_046703645.1 Cyclobacteriaceae bacterium | reverse complement strand
GAAAAAATTCACCGCTCTGCATATCAATGCCTTCAACCTCTGCGATAAAGTCCTTTACTTCAATACCATAGGCTCCGATATTCTGAACAGGAGCGGCTCCTGTAGTTCCGGGGATCAGGGCAAGGTTCTCGAGACCCTGGTAACCCATTTCAATTGTTTTTAATACGAATTGATGCCAGTTGTATCCGGCCTCAACGGAAATAAAAGCATGTTCGCGGTTTTCCTTAAGCAGGTTTATTTGACGGGCATTATATTTCAGTACCGTACCGTTGAAATCACCGGTAAAAAGTATATTGCTTCCACCTCCAAGGATAAGGCATTCTTTATTTCGGTTTCCGCTTAAGCTAAAATAATCAGATAATTCCGTTCTGGATTCAAATTCGATTAGCTCATCTGCCTTTATTTCCACTCCGAAGGTATTGTAATTCCTCAGGGAGTGATCCTTGTAAATATTCATGATGAAATCGAGAAAATGAGATCTTCCAAAATTAGTATCAGAATGATCTTTTAAGAATTATATGGGCAGAAATCGGAGCGGATTCATTGCCGGTCTCGTCTTTGAATTTAATGAACAGGACCTTGTCTCCGTCATCACCAGGAAGAACATAATCCGGGTAGTCAGTACTGTACTTTATCCATTGTGCTCCTTCAAAAGAAGGTTTGTCGCTAATCATCATAAATTGGGCATTCTGTGCCATAATATGAAGTTCAACCTTTTTATCAGGCGATTTTGTGTATCCGGTACTGTCTCCAATGATAAAGGAAACCGGTACTGGAGGTTTCCTGTCAAGATCAATTGAATCGAGAAGGGGATTGGAAATATTACCGGCTTCATCCCTGAAAAATACTCCTATTACCTTATTGCCATCATTTCCGTCAAGTACAATTGATTTTTCCTTCACATAGGGTTCCCATGTGCCGGCCGATCCTCCTTTTTGTGATATCCTCATTTCCAGAGCGTCTTTTGCCATAATTTCCAGTTTGACGGTCTTGGAAGGATTATTGGTGTATTTTGCACCGTCATCAATTGACAAACTGATGGGAGTGGGAGGTGAAGTATCAAGGAAGACTTTTCCGCTGATTACCTGGGATTCATTTCCTGCCTTGTCCTTGAATTTCACATAAATATCTTTCTCCCCGTCACCTTTCGATACTTCAAATACTTTCCTTGGAATGAACAATTCCCAACGCCCGGTTTTAAAAGTCGGATCTTCGCTTATGATCATTTTATCCGCCCCATCGGCTGTCATATCCAGTGTAATCTTATTGCCTCCCGGTGGAACCCATTTCATATTATTATTGAAAACGACATTGCAGTTAGTGGGGCCCACCCGGTCAAGAATGATTTTATCGCTGTACAGCGCTGAATAATTTCCGGCCTCGTCTTTGAATACAGCATAAACGGTTTTTACGCCGTCTTCTCCGTCAAGTATCCAGTCCTTTTCCGGTTTATAATCTTCCCAGGTCACCGTAGGAGATGTAGGATCCTGGATGGGAGAGTTGCTTATGGTCATTTTAACGGCATCCCTTACTGAGAAATCCAACGTAACTTTTTTCTGTGCATTGTTTGTGAAATCATTGCCATTGTCAATATTAAAGGTATCACAAACCGGAGGGGTGAAATCCAGTTTTATTTTTCCGTTTATCGTCTGGGAGATATTTCCCGCAGCGTCTTTGAAACGGGCAAACAATTCTTTATCACCTTCACCGGGCGAGAATATCCAGTAGGTTACATTCTTGAAAGGAGCCCAGGACTCTCCCGGGAAATTGGGATTTTCACTCAATTCCATGAATGCTGCTCCATTGGCATTTAGCTGAACAGATGAACGCCTGGACGGATTTCGCAGCCATTCCTGGCCTTCATTCAGAATAATGCTCAGGTCAGATGGCGGTTGCCGGTCAAGAATAATGGTTGCATTGTACACGGGTGATAGATTCCCGGCTTCATCCTTGAATCGTACAAAAATAGTTTTTGGCCCGTCATCGCCATCAAGGGTCCAGTTGATCACATCGGTCGAAAATGGCTCCAGCTTGGCGTTTGAAAAATCAGGGGTATTACTGATCTGCATTCCTTTGGCGTCAGGGGATTTTAATTGAATATGTACAATCTTATCCTGGCGATTGGTGAATCTTGATCCGTTATCTATTGAAACCTCTCCAGTAGGCGGCTTTGTATCTAAGTTTACGGATGTTTTGATGATATCGGTCATATTACCCGCAGCATCTTTGAATCGAGTATAAACAATTTTTTCACCATCACCCGGGATCAATGACCAGTCAACCCGTTTAGGTTGAAAAGGATCCCAGACAAGTGTTTTCGCAATTATATCCGTATTGCTGATCTGGCAGAAAGCGGCGCCGTCAACATCCATATTGATAACGACCTTGAGGCTGGTGGTCCATTTGCCGCCGTCGTTAATTGTTACTGAATTCACCTTAGGCGGAACACGGTCGAGGATTATTTTAGCGGAGGAAATATCTGAGGCATTTCCTGCCTGGTCGAAAAACCTGGCATAAATGGTTTTCAGTCCGTCATCTTTGCCGAGCAATTGCCAGTTGGGAATATTGTCTTTGAATGGTTGAGGCTGAGTATCATGGAAATCGATATAGTTGCTGACTTCCATGGTTATTTCCGAAGGATTTACACGTGTCGTTATTTTAAGATTCACAATACCTTGCGGATCATTGGCATATTTACTATCCCCGTTTATGCTTAAATATGGCGGCACAGGACCCACCGAATCATAGATAATATCATCCTGGATGATCTGGGTCGTTCTGTTCCTGGCTGAATCCTGGAAAAAGACCCTTACTACTTTGGTGCCCTGCAATGAATCGAATTGCCAGTTTACTTCCATATAATCAGAGCCTTTAACCGGCTGGAATGGAAGAACCTCAGATTTGTCGGGACTTACAATACGAACCAATGAAGCACCGTCTGCCTGAATTTTCAGTTTTACATCCGGGGTTCTTGTATATTTATCCCCATTATTAATTTCAACATTTCCATTTGTAGGGGGTTGTGTATCAAGTATTATGGACGCAGTGACAACTTTGCTTATATTTCCGGCCGGATCCATGAATTTTCCGTAAACAGTTTTCTCGCCGTCAGGAGAATTATCAGGTAGCAGCCAGTTTTTGGTAACAGCAAAAGGTTCCCATTGTGCTCCGTTAAAATCGCTGGAGTTGCTGAACATCATTTGGGATATATCCTCATCCGCTTGGATAAAAAGTACAACTCTCTTCTGCTGGTCATTTGTATATCTTTCTCCCTGATTAATTACAAACCGGCATTTTTCCGGGGGCGTCGTATCGAGAATTATTATATTTGATTCGACGGGAGATATATTCCCCGCTTTATCTTTTAATTGGGCATAAACATACTTATCCCCGTCGCCCGGGGTCAGATTTATTGTAAACTTATCCGTGTTGTATTTAGTCCATTCGGCCCCACTCAAATCAGGTTGAGTTCCAACCCTCATATCCATCACCAGAGAATCAGGTAATTTCAAGGATTTGATTTCAACAGTAACGGTGGTGCTATTTGTATATTTCTGCCCACCATCAATCCTGATACCTACAATTGGGAAAAAATATTCCCTTGAGGGAATAATGTTAAAAACATATGCGTAAGCATAGGAAGAATTAATAACAATTATCCCGAAAATGCAACATATTGCACTAAGGATCAATCGTTTCCAATGCATGATTAACAGGTAAAATTGAACAATAGACTTTCAGTTTAAAGGCCAAACCACATTTAAA
>JBJKSY010000257.1:0-4095 GCA_046703645.1 Cyclobacteriaceae bacterium | reverse complement strand
GTCGGCAGCGGAATGGTTGAACTATACCAGCACCAATATTTATGGGACAACCGCCAGTACCCGAAGGTTCATGATATTTTTACCGATATCTGGGGAACAGAAAAGCTCTGGGTGTCCATCGACCGCTGCAATCTGAATTTCCCTGTAAGGAATAACGAGTTCAAAGGATTCATTCACTGGGATATCGATACTTCTGATCCTGAACGGAGGAATAATGTGCAGGGGGTGCTTTCCCTTTCCGATACCACCACGGAGACCGGGGGATTCCAGTGCATCCCCGACCTGTACAGGAATTTTGACGAATGGGTTAAAACTCAACCGACCGACCGTGATCCCTGGAGGCCCGATGTAAAGGGTTTAACCATAAAGCAGGTTGAAACCCGGAAAGGGGACCTGCTGGTCTGGGACAGTATGCTTGCACACGGGATCCGCCCCAATCGTTCCGGCCGCCCCAGGATCGCCCAGTATATTGCCATGACCCCCGCACAGGAAGAAAATGAAACCCTGCGCGACTGGAGGATAAAATCCTGGCAGGAACGGCTGCCGCCTGAAGGATACGCTTTCCCTGGCGACCCGAGGAACCTTGAGAAAAACAGGTACGAAACCGCCAGGCTTACACCGCTGGGTGAAAAATTACTGGGGTTGAAGGATTGGTGATATATCATCTTCTATATTTCTCTGATCAGCGTCACCATAACAGTTGATTGAGTACATCTATGGATATTTTAAATAGGTATTAAAGATCCTCTGAGATCATTGTCATATTTATTTACATATTGATTTAAACATGAAATAATAAAATCAATGGTGAAATATGCAAAATATATTTTCTTTAACTGCATAATCCTGCTATTGGTTCAATGTAAGGGCAATATATCTTCTCCGGGAAATTTTAATGAACAGGTTATAATTAAAGAATTTCAAAAATTGCTCCGGGAGAAAGAATTTTTTAAGCTGGAAGCTCTTTTCGAAAAAAATAAATCGAGTATTTCTCCTAATAACGATTTCTATTTTCATGCATTCCTTGATGAAGCATTTAACAGAAATGAACAGGCTTTACTCGAGTCTGACTCAGCGCTTGAGGGAAATGATTTTAATGACTCGGCATTGGCGCTTTTGGCTGAATTACGTTCAGATTGTTATTATAAAATGGGAGCCTACCGGCAAGCGGCTGATGAAGACAGCCTCATCCTTCACAGATATTATAACATCCTGCCTAAATATGAGTTGGAAGATATAAGAAATAAATATTCACTTCACACAGCCCTTATCAACGTATCACCTATAAGTATTTCAAAAATAAGCGTAGATACATTGTCATGGTCCAGAGATAAGATTGGTGTAATGGAAATACCCGTAAAAACCGGTGTACATTCTTATCTTGCCATATTTGATACCCATGCGAATATATCTTCCATTTCAGAAAGCTATGCTTCAAGGCTCTGCTTAAAAATATTGAGGGGTACTTATAGTGAAGGCAGTGGTGCGACAGGCATCGCTTTTAAAACACACATAGGAATAGCAGACAGTCTTTATATTGGTCATATTCTTTTACGAAATGTCGTATTTGAAGTGATGCCAGATAAGGTTATGTCCATAAAATCCATAGATTTTTCAATGAATATCGTCGTGGGATTAAACATCATATCAAACTTAGGTGAGATCGATATATACCGGGATAATAAGATGGTTATTCCAGCTTTAAATTCAGTAATAGAACATCATAACCTTGCTTTGAATGGATTAAAACCAATAATTTCTTTAAGGTCAGGAAACGACACTTTATTATTTGATTTTGATACAGGTGCCAATGGAACAGAATGTTATGCGACGTTCTTCAGAAAATATAAAAAAAGTATTATGATGGAGGATTCATTAATGCAAATTGTAACTGCAGGGGCCGGCGGTGAACGAAAAATGGATATGTATATTATGCCGAAACTCAATCTTCGCCTGAAGAATCATATTGTGACACTTGACAGCATCGGCGTATTTACTAAAGATTTATATGAAGGGCAGCGTTTCTTTGGCAATATCGGTCAGGATTTTATCCGCAATTTCAATGAACTAAGAATCAACTTTACTAATATGTATGTTGATGGAAGATAACCGGAAAAACTAATCTGAAAAATCCTTGGCTGGAGGTCATATTCAGTGATGCGTCCTTTGCCTTTATCTTGTTTTTGAAATTCCGGCACTGTATTCGGCACAGGAAATTTAATGTGCTTTTAACAGTGTGTAGATGCATTCATCCTCGTATTTCCCCTCCTTGTAAACTGCTTCCTTATGGACGGCCTCAAGACTGAATCCCGCTTTATCCAGCACTCTCCTTGATGCCAGATTATGGATGAAGACGCAGGCATAGATCCTGTGTATGTCAAAATTTTTAATAATATATTCAATGATAAAATTGAGGGCCTGTGTGGCAATGCCTTTTCCCCAGTACTCTTCTCCCAGCCAGTAACCCACTTCCGCATTTTTTTCGTAGATATCCTCCTTTAATTCGAACCCGACGGCCCCCACGGCTTTCCCGTCAACCTCGATAGCAAAATTGGTGGCAGGGGTGATATACTGGCAATAGCTAATCCAGTTCCTAGCGTCGGACATGGTATAAGGATATGGCATCCGGTTCCGGAGATTTTTCCATACATTATAATTATTGGCATTCTGCACAAGCGATTCTTCGTCCCCCTTTTTCCAGGGCCGGAATACAATATTCATGATATAGGTTCTCTAATTACCTTCAAAAGTAATCAACTCTTTTCAGTAACTTTCATTGAAACCCTTACGATAAAAGAGACTTACCTGTTTTTCTCTGGAAAGGGAGGCCTTGTTGTTTGTATTCTAATTTACCAGCCGGGACGCTGGTAGTAGGTTACATAAGCCCTTCCATCGATCACGATCATCGGATCACCGTTTTTCGGGTTATTGACTTTTTGCAGGGTCAGAACCTGCTGCCCTTTGGATTGGGAATTTACATAGAGCGTATTCCCGGCCAGGCGCCAGGTTCCCCTGTCGGAAAACTGACTGCCCGTACCCCCGGCGAAGGTCTGATCTCCATATTGATTGTACCCGGATGCACTACCGCTCGATTCATAATTGTATTCGTAGGTCCCGTCGGCATTGATAACTATGCATTCGTCTGTGCTCCAGCCTCCCGTTCCTGTGGAAGATACATTCATATAGCACCATTTCCCGACAAGCTCCGGGGCAATAATCCCCTGACCCGCAGGCATGCCGTTTTGCTCTTTGCTGTAAGCCTGGCCGGTTGGGAGATTAACTTGTGCCCCCGCCTTTTTATATATTTCACTGGTGCCTTTAATGTTGATGGTAAGATAGCCGGGCTGTAGCGAATAGGTAAATGTTTGCGTACCGTTCAATCCCTGTATGGTGAGCTGGTTGCCCGCTATGGAATAAGACATGGTTATTCCCTGGATGATGACCGTCCCGTCATCATGAAAATCCAGGCTTTCGGAACTGTTTTCCCATTTACCGATAAGGCTGTTTTGATCTTTTGTACTTTCTTCATTGCCTTTCCTGACTTCCTTAGAATCCCCGGTGGTGTTTCCGGGCCTTGTGAAAATGACTGGCTTTTCAAGATCTCCTCCTGAAAGTATCAATTTATTTTCACGGATAGCATACTGGTAGTTTGTTGTAATACCTGCATTGATCAAGATGAACTGGTTCCCGTTTACTTTGTATTGGATCCTATCCCCGTCGAATTCCCCGGAACCGTCAGCGTTCAATTGTAAAACCATCGAATATCCGAATTCATTATTTATCCAGGTTCCTTCCATGCTTTTCTCGGAGGCCGATTTAATTTTAGCCCCGATCTGGGCATGTGATAATGCCGGAACCAGCATCAAAAAAATGAGGATGACGGCTTTCATAGGAATGAATTTTAATGAAAGTATTAAATCAGTAAAAAATACAATACTTAAAACTTTTCCTGCAACCGGATTAACAATTCAGTTTTTGAAATATAGTATTTTTAATTGAATAAACCCTCGTCGCGTTCGAGTAATAAGATGGAAGATTGCGGAACAATATAAAGCTTTTCGTCCCCGTAATTAATTTCTATAGCGCCGTTTTGAA
>JBJKSY010000256.1:0-5558 GCA_046703645.1 Cyclobacteriaceae bacterium | reverse complement strand
GCTATTTTCCCGGTAATGCCATTGTTCGACCTTGTGATCTTTGACGAAGCTTCCCAGTGTTTTCCTGAAAAGGGGATCCCCTCGATGTATAAAGCCCGGCAGGTGGTGATCGCCGGTGATTCAAAACAGCTTGCGCCTTATGACCTATACCAGGCAAGATGGGATGATAATCCGGGCGACCAGGCTGACCTTGAAACGGAATCCCTGCTCGATCTTGCATCGAGATATCTGATGCAATTACCCCTTAACGGTCATTACCGGAGCCAGACTCCCGACCTGATTGAATTTTCAAATCTCAATTTTTATAAAGGAGGACTTCAGGTTCTTCCTGACAGGAACCTGATTAACCTGAAAGATCCGGGTATTCGTTACATTAAGGTCGACGGGGTTTGGGAGAACCAGGTGAATAAAGTCGAAGCGGATAAGATCCTCGAATTGCTGGAAGAGATTTCCGCTGAATATCCCGGTAAAAGCCTGGGCGTTATAACCTTTAATAATCCTCAACAGAACTATATTCTGGAGCTTCTTGAAATGAAATACGGTTTCGGAGAATCCATGCCTTTCACCGGACTATTCGTAAAAAATATTGAAAATGTACAGGGGGATGAAAGGGATATCATTTTGTTTTCATTGGTGCATGCCCCGGGGGCCGACGGAAATGTAAGCAGGCAGTTCGGCAGCATGAATGTCCTGAAGGGAGAAAACAGGCTCAACGTGGCCGTCACGAGGGCCCGTGAACGGATTTATATTGTGTCCAGCTTCTGGCCCCGCCAGATGAATGTGGAGGGACTGAAAAGTGAAGGTCCTGTCCTGCTGAAAAAATACCTTGAATTTGCCCTGGAAGTTTCGGAAGGGAAATTCCGCCCTGCCATACCGGCTCCTTTGTTCAATAACAGGGATCTATATTTAAGGGATCGGTTGACCGGTGACCTTATGAAGATGGCGGGCCGGTCATTTTCACTGAATTCCGACATGCCCTTCGCCGACATCACTGTCAGCTCGGATAACGAATACAGATGCCTGATCATGACCGATGATGATTTCTATTTCAGGAGCTTGTCGGTGAAGGATGTTCATGCTTATATGCCCTTCATGCTTTCAGGCAAGAACTGGGAATACACGATGATCTTCAGCCGTGATTACTGGAATAACCGTTCTGCAGCCTGCAATAAGATATTCACCTTCATTAAGAATACCGGCAGTGGCGCGCAAAAATGATCCTGAAACTCAGCAATATAATTCTACGGATTTATTTAGGCTGGTTTTTCCTGATCACAATTCCAACAGACATGATCTCCATCAGGGTATCTTCCCGCATGTATTGCTTGACCGAAAGTTTATACATGCCCGGGTTGTTAAAATGGTAGTTGCTGAGGAAAGGGAACTGATGATCAAAAAGATCTCCTAGCCCGTCACCAAGAGGTTTCCCGGTCTTGGGATCAAAGAGGTCGAAATTCGATAATTTGTTCTCCAGCACATTTCCCAGTGTATCTTCCAGTGTGCAGGAAAGATAGAGGTTATAGTACTTGTAAAGGACGCTGTTGCGGATGTTATAGGCAAAATCATAACCGGAGTGTGTATCCCTGATACGGAAGGTAAAATCAACGGGTTGATTTTTAGGCCATATCCTGTCGGGAAGATCATGGATCTTATCGAAAATTTTGTTCCGGCTGCATCCCGGGAGTATTCCTCCGAGAAGGATCAAAAATATCACATAGCTCTTTCGCATCAGGAACGTTTTTTATTATTATGGTTTCTCCTCTTATTTCGTTTTTTCTTTTTATGCTTATCCTGATATTTCCGGTCCAGTTCTTCCAGGTCGCTGTTCAGCGTGGCGGCCGCTTCCTCACCTTCAGGTTCCACATTTTCAAGCAATGAAGCGGGCTTTTTCCCTTCCTTGTTCATCTGGATGACTTCCAGGACACGTTCCACTTCAACCGGGATCCAGGCATTTTCATTTGCATAGCCGAACCACATGATCTTTCTGAATATATCGGTTTTCTGAAGCTGGGCATCGCCCTTTTCCGTCAGCAGGGGTCCTTCAAATTCCGGGATGTCCTTCAATGCCTCCATGTAAGTTTCCAGTTCATAATTCAGGCAGCATTTCAAGCGGCCGCATTGGCCGGAAAGGCGGTTAGGATTCAGCGAAAGATTCTGGTAACGTGCGGCATTGGTCGAGATGCTTTTAAAATCCGTAAGCCATGTTGAACAACATAGTTCCCTGCCGCATACGCCGATGCCCCCGATCCTGCCGGCTTCCTGACGAAGGCTGATCTGCCGCATCTCCACACGGATCTTGAATTCTGATGCGAGCACCTTTATCAACTCGCGGAAATCCACTCTTTCATCAGCCGAATAAAAAAAAGTTGCTTTTGTATTGTCGGCCTGGAATTCAACATCCGTCAGTTTCATCTGGAGTTTCAGATCCATGATGATTTCCCGGGTCCTGTACATCGTTGTCAATTCCCTCTTTTTAACCTCATCGTACTTTTCCAGATCACGCTGGGTGGCTTTCCTGTATATGCTCCTTATATTGTCGTCGTTCTCAACTTTTTTCTTTTTCATCTGGAGCCTGACAAGCTCTCCCTGGAGAGAAACATAACCGATATGATGCCCGTTGGGGACATCCACAACAACCGGGTCGCCGGGATATAAGGACATATTCTTGGCGTTCCTGTAGAATTCTTTTCTGCCGGCTTTGAACCGGACCTCAATGACATCAAACCTGTCCTCGACGGGTATCTCCATGTCGGATAACCAGTCAAATACATTCAGTTTAGAGCATCCTCCCGTCTGACATCCTCCGCTTCCGCAACCGGAAGATTTGATATTACCTGTATTTTCCCCTCCGTTGGCAGTAGTACAAGTGCTGCATTCCTCCATCACAAGCGTATTTTGGGTTATAATTTCCTTTTAAGTAACTATAAAGATACACAAAATTAATCTTTTGCCTGTTCCAGGGCCATCAGGTCCTCCCCGATATCATCCCTGAACTGCATTCCTTCCCAGGAAATACCGCTGATAGTAGAATAAGCGGCATTTCTTGCCGCATCAATCCCCGGTCCCGTTCCGGTAACGGCCAGCACACGGCCTCCGTTGGTTAGGATGTTCCCGTTGTCTGAATTTTTTGTTCCGGCATGAAAAATCATCCCTTCTCCATTATCCTGTAATCCACTGATGATTTTCCCTTTTTCATAATTTCCCGGGTAGCCTTCCGAGGCAAGTACAACCGTTACTGCATAATTCCTGCTTACATTGATAACGGCATTATTCAGATTCCTTTTGGCCGTGGCCTCCAGCAGGCTTACAAGGTCCGATTCAAGCCTCGGGAAGACCACCTGTGATTCAGGATCGCCCATCCTGACATTATATTCTATCACGTAGGGTTCTCCGTTGCAGTTCATCAGACCGATAAATAAGAATCCCCTGTAATCGATTTTATCTTCCTTCAGGCCGGATACGGTTGGCTTAATGATCCTGTCCTCTACCTTATTCATGAATTCCCGGTTGGCAAAAATCACAGGCGATACGGCCCCCATGCCCCCGGTATTGGGCCCGGTATCATTCCGTCCTATCCTCTTGTAATCTTTGGCCTCCGGAAGGACCAGGTAATGGGAACCGTCTGTCAGCAGGAATACCGAAAGCTCAATTCCACGAAGAAAATCTTCAATGACTACTTTTGAGCTGGCCTCGCCGAACATTTTCTTTTCCAGCATATCTTTCACGGTATTTTCCGCTTCTTCACGGTCCCCGCATATGATTACTCCTTTCCCTGCCGCCAGTCCGTCGGCCTTAAGCACAATCGGGGGCGTAAGGCTGCGAATATGGTTAACCGCATCTCCGCAATTTTCAGCGGTGAATGTATGAGAACCTGCCGTCGGGATATTGTGTCGCTGCATGAATTTTTTTGCGAAGTCCTTGCTCCCTTCAAGTTGCGCCCCTTCTTTCCCGGGCCCGATAAACAGCACTTCCTTCAGATTCGGGCGACCGGCAAAATAATCCCGGAGACCGGCAACCAGAGGAGCTTCGGGTCCGGCTACTACCATGCGGACCTTATTTGCCAGTACGAATTTTTCCAGGGCTTCAAAATCAGAAGACGGAACGGGAACATTTTCAGCCACAAGTCCGGTTCCTGCATTTCCGGGAGCGACATATAGCTTTTCACATTCCGGGCTCTTACGGATTTTCCATGCCAGGGCATGTTCTCTGCCCCCGGAACCAATGATCAGTATATTCATAAAAATTTAAAAATTAATTGCCGAATTCTGAAAGGAATTTTATCCGCATAAGCCGCAGGTCTTCCTCTTCAAATCCATAGTCTGAAAGTTCTTCCATTGCGGTCTCAATACTGTCGCTTTCAGCACTCATGAAGTAGTCGTTCATAACATCGAGTTTCTGGTCATCGAAATACCTGTCGATATAATAATCGATATTGAGTTTGGTACCCGAAAAACAAATCTGTTCCAGCTCATCGAGAAGTTCGGAAAAATTCAGGTTTCGGGATTCCGCTATTTCTTCCAGGTCAACTTTCCTGTCGATCTGCTGAATGATAAATATCTTTTGCTTTGATTTATCCCCGGTGGTTTTAACCACCACTTCTGATGCAGGAGTGATATCGTTTTCGTCAATGTATTTTTTAATGGCTTCTATGAACGGTTTCCCGAATTTTTCCACTTTTCCGCGTCCCACGCCATTTACACGGGCAAGATCTTCTTTTGAGGTAGGGTAGGTGGTCGCCATTTCATCCAGGGAAGGATCCTGGAAGATCACGTATGGAGGAAGCCCTTTTTCTTTCGCTACTTTTTTACGTATCGCCTTGAGAATATGATACAATTGTTCGTCGTATGCCGAGGCGGAAACATTTTCCTTATCCCCTTCTTCCTCTTCCTCATCCGAAGTAAAATCATGTTTCCTGGATATCATAATGGAAACAGGATGTTCAAGGAACTTCTTCCCTTTTTCAGTTACTTTCAGGGCCCCGATATTATGAATATCCTTTTCAAGCAGCCCGTGTATTGTGATTGTGCGAATTACATTTTTCCAGAAATCATCTTCCTGATCCTCGCCGGCTCCGAAGATTTCAAGTTTGTCGTGTTTATAGCTTTTCACATACTGGTCATTCACACCCCGCAGAACATGCGAAAGATGTCCCATGCCGAAACGTTCTCCCGTCTGCAGTGCCGCTTCAATTCCCAGGATCGCATATTCCATTCCTTCGAATTTTTCAATGGGATAACGGCAACTGTCACACCACATCGATTTTCCGCATTCATGGGTATCGAATTCCTCTCCGAAATAATGCAAAAGCTGCCTTCGCCTGCATTCGGAAGATTCGGCATAGGAAGCCATCTCATCCAGCAACACCCTGGCATTTTCCCGTTCGGTAACGGATTTATCCTTGTTGAATTTTTCAATTTTAAGAAGGTCATTGTAACTGTAGAACATGATGCAATTGCCTTCGAGACCGTCACGGCCGGCACGCCCTGTTTCCTGGTAATAACCTTCCAGTGATTTCGGGGCATCGTAATGAATGACAAACCTGACATCGGGCTTGTCAA
>JBJKSY010000255.1:0-3632 GCA_046703645.1 Cyclobacteriaceae bacterium | reverse complement strand
AGGACTGCAACCTGTTCAAGAAACCTGCGCCTGGAATCGTAAAAAGGTATTTCTTCTTTTTTCATGAGTTTTTTAATTTAAAAGCCACAGTGTCGTCTTGGGCCACTAAACATCCGAATGGTAATTCATTATCAAATTCAGCACTTTTAATCGACGCAATAATTGAATCGGATCAAAAGCAATAGATAAAAATAGGGAAAATATTTTATCCCGATCGACTGATTTGATAAAATGATATAGGCGGAATAATGCATTTATCCGGAAAGTAACCGGGATTAAAGAGATAAAGCAGATTGAATTTTATCCAGGGGTATGATCCTGTATTGCCGGTCACGTTGAAGGTACACATGTAAAATACGCTGAATGTCCTGGTTGTCAGGATAGGGCTTGATCGCTTCCTTTAATTGGCCCGGGTCATTTTCCTGTATTGAATCAGTGAAATACCCGAATCCTTTATAAGCGCCCTTTTCAATCCAAACGACTGAATTTTCTCCCGGTTCCCTGCCGTTTCCGACGATCAGAACTGATTGATTTGAATTTTTCATCGACTTAAGCAGCCGGTTAACTTTTTTATTGTAAGTCCTCGCCTTTTCTTTCCCGGTACAGGCACCGTCGCATTGGCCGATCATGTGATCAAAACATGCTCCCGGAGTGGCCTGTAAACCTGTAAATTTCGGGCATAGGTTATATTCGGAAGTAACTCTCAGCATATAACTTCGCGCTTCAGCCATGGTTTTGAAGGAGATGACAGGGTTTTCATCCTTTTTGATCCGGCTAATTGAAAATCGTTTATAACCCTGCCTGTCTTCATATTGAAAGATGCCGTAATTCAAAATGGATCTTTTCTGGGTACGGTTGTAAACAGGCCATAATCTTTTGATTTCATGGGCTTCAAAAAGAAGGGAAATGAGTTCATTGCCGCATAGTTCATAACTGATCCCCCTGATCTGGTCCATCATTCCCCTTTTCTGGTTTGTTTCAGACCCGGGCGAGAAATGTCCGCGAATCCGGGATTTGATATTATTTGCCTTCCCGACATAGATGACCTTGCCCTTATCGTCAAAAAAATAATAGACCCCGGGTTTTTCAGGCAAGGATTCATATTGTTCCCGGTCAAGGTTGGGAGGCAGGAATCCTTCGGATGAGGAGCGCTTCAGGGCATTGTCAATATGGCCCGCTTTATCATTGGAAATTAAAAGCCCGAGAATTCTGGCTGTGGCTTCAGCATCACCAAAGGCGCGATGCCTGTCGCTGATCTGGACATTAAGACTATTGCAAAGATTCCCAAGGCTGTAGGAAGGAAACCCTGGAAATATCTTCCTGGAAAGACGCACCGTGCAAAGCTTCCTGAAGTTAAATTCCGCACCTAATGATCTGAATTCCTGTTTCAGGAAATTGTAATCGAAATTCACGTTATGTGCCACGAAAATTTTTCCTTCCAGCAACTGGTAGATTTCCTTGGCGATTTCATAAAAACGCGGGGCACCCTCTACCATTTCATTGGTGATTCCGGTAAGCGAGGAAATCCAGGCCGGGATCACTACCTCTGGATTGATGAGTGAACTGAACCTGCCGGTGATTTTTTTGCCATTATGGGTTATCACCGCAATTTCGGTGATCTTGTCAAATCCGGAATGGCTTCCTGTTGTCTCAATATCTACAACCGCGTAATCCATCAATTACCAAAAATAATTTCTTGTGTGGAAAATTGTATCAGAAGGTGATTCCTGTTTTTTAAAAAGGGTGTTTCCTGTGCCTGAAAGGTCTTCACGGTTCCAGGTAGCGTTCTTTAGCAGTCCGGCATTCAATACACGGGCATATAGATCCGGGTAATGACTTTCCCCGATCATCCGGGAAATATCCATTAACGGTTGTCCGGGGTTCAGGAATCGCCTGATGCGCTTAAATGAAAGAATTACAGGAGTACGCTCAAGATACAGGCTATACTTATTCGGTGCGCTGCGTGTGAGTACGGCAAATTCAGAATAATACTTGTTATCGACGCCTTTTCGAGTCTTCCAGATCCCTGCCAGGCATATAATTTTCTCTGAAGGATCATAGAACATAAGCACATCCGATCCATGCCTGGCATAAAAACAATTTGTAAGACAGATACAGCGGTGATTACGGATATGGACCCTGAAATTGGGTTTCTTCAGGATCCCTTCTACAGGCACCCAGGGATACTTAATATGATTTTTTTTATTGCTTAATTGTATGCCCCAGGTCAATTGTTTGACGAATTTATCCGATTCATGGGTGATCACGGGCAATTTCATATTTTCGGTGAACCTGTACTCCGGGAGGAAGGTGTATTGAAACTGAACCAGGAACCTGGATTCAATTTCGGCTACCGGAGTGGCCAGCGTAAGAATGGGAAGAAGCATTTTGCCTAAAAATTTTCGAAAATAAGCTAAATTTATTAGTAAAATATTAAAAAATAAATTGATTTGTCAAGATTTTTGTCGGTAAACCTGAGCCGGCTACAATTATTTTAAGGAATTAATATGCCGGATGGCAAATAATGCAATTTTCCCGGATCAGAAACCAGGTTATCCAAAGGAAAGGGTGTCCCTTTATTAGGGTTAATTCAGTACGTTCAATGAATAAGGGAAAATCTAATGGGGTAATTTATCCTGGAAATAACCGTATACCCAGGTCCCGAAGATCGCGCTCAGCAAAGTTATGAATATGACGCTGTACCCGTTTCCAATCAGGGCAAATAAGGGTCCGGGACAGGCCCCGGTAAGTGCCCAGCCGAAGCCGAAAACGATCCCTCCCAATAATGTGCCCTTATTCAGGAGCTTCCCGGATATCTCGATGGTTTCACCCCCCAGGGATTTTAATTGAAACCGCTTGATGACTTGTGTGAAAACAGCCCCCGTAATAATGGCCATCCCGATGATCCCATACATCTGGAACGATTCAAACCGGAACATTTCCTGGATGCGGAACCAGGAAACCACTTCGGATTTGGTAAGGATAATTCCGAAGAGGATTCCCAATAGCAGAAATTTAATATGCTTCATGACTTATCTCAATATTATCGGATACAGTAAATAAGTAACACTCAGCCCGCCGATGAAAAATCCGATAACGGCAACAAGGGAGGCCAACTGAAAATTTGCCAGTCCCGTAATGGCATGCCCGGAAGTGCATCCCCCGGCATATCTTGAACCGAATCCCACCATGAAGCCTCCCAGAACCAGGAAAATAAATCCCCGCAGGGTGAGAAGATCTTTCCAACTGAAAATATCAGCAGGCATCAGGGAATTGAAATGACTGATGCCCAGCTTTACAAGGTCGTTATGGGTAGCCTGACTTATCTGTACAGGCTGGCCGTTGGTAAGAAACCAGTGGCATAAAACACCTCCGATAACAATTCCCAGGACAAATAAAAGGTTCCATCCTTCGCTTTTCCAATTGTAATTGAAAAGCCGGATATTTCCCGGAAGGCATGCTGCACATATATGTTTCAGCGAGGATGAGATCCCGAAAGGCTTATTAGCCATAATATACAGAAGCGGTACCATCAGCCCGATAAGCGGGCCGGAAATATACCAGGGCCAGGGTTCTTTTATCCATTCCATAATACCTGAAGTTTCTGTTTCATTTCCATAAAGATATATCTG
>JBJKSY010000254.1:0-4670 GCA_046703645.1 Cyclobacteriaceae bacterium | reverse complement strand
CCAATGGTGAGAAAGTTATTCTTGAATGTCAGCAGCACCTGGGCGAGGACCGGGTAAGAACCGTCGCGATGGATGCAACAGAAGGCCTGGTACGCGGTATGGAAGCCGTTCATCTGGGAACTACGATCACAATGCCGACCGGAGAAGATATCAAAGGCAGGCTTTTTAATGTCGTCGGAGAAGCCATTGACGGTATGCCGGAAGTTAAGCCGAAAGTAAGATTACCCATTCACCGCCCGGCTCCTAAATTCGAGGAACTCTCCACCAGCACGGAGGTTTTGTTTACTGGAATAAAGGTGATCGACTTACTGGAACCTTATCCAAAAGGGGGAAAAATCGGATTGTTCGGTGGTGCAGGGGTCGGTAAGACGGTCATTATTATGGAACTTATAAATAATATCGCCAAAGCATATTCCGGCATGTCTGTTTTTGCAGGAGTGGGAGAAAGGACCCGTGAAGGTAATGACCTTTTGAGAGACCTGATCGAATCGGGAGTCATAAAGTATGGAGACGCTTTTGTTAAAAAAATGGAGAAAGGGGATTGGGACTTGTCATTGGTTGATAAGGAGGAACTTGGAAAATCACTAGCAACGCTGGTATTCGGACAAATGAACGAGCCGCCGGGAGCCCGTGCAAGAGTAGCACTCTCCGGTTTGACCGTGGCGGAATATTTCCGTGACGGAGACGGTACGGGAAAAGGAAAAGATATTTTATTATTTATAGATAATATTTTCCGTTTCACCCAGGCTGGATCGGAAGTTTCGGCCTTGCTGGGTCGTATGCCTTCTGCCGTTGGATACCAACCCACCTTGGCTACTGAAATGGGCGCCATGCAGGAAAGGATCACCTCCACCAAACGAGGTTCCATTACTTCAGTACAAGCTGTCTATGTTCCGGCTGACGACCTGACAGACCCGGCACCTGCAACCACATTTGCCCATCTGGATGCCACAACCGTGCTCTCACGAAAAATATCTGAATTGGGTATTTATCCCGCCGTGGACCCACTGGATTCTACTTCAAGGATCCTGAGCAGCGAGATTCTCGGGGAGGAACATTATAATACAGCCATGCGCGTCAAGGAGATCCTTCAACGTTATAAGGAATTACAGGATATTATTGCCATCCTGGGAATGGATGAATTGTCAGATGAGGATAAACTCGTCGTAAGCCGTGCGAGACGTGTTCAAAGATTCCTATCTCAGCCTTTCCAGGTAGCTGAAGCCTTTACCGGCCTGAAAGGCGTACTGGTGGATATAAAAGACACGGTTAAGGGTTTCAACATGATCATGGACGGTGAACTCGATCATCTCCCTGAAGCAGCTTTTAACCTGGTGGGATCCATTGAATCGGCCATCGAAAAAGGCGAGCGCCTGATCGCTGAAGCCGCAAAATAAAAGAATATGCTTCTCGAGATCTTTACACCCGAACAAAAATATTTTGACGGTCAAGTGGAGTCACTTACCTTGCCGGGAGTTGATGGTTCATTCCAGGTCCTTAACAATCATGCTGCACTTATATCCATTCTTAATAAAGGCAAAGTCAAATACAGGAATAAAAAAGACGAATGGGAGATTTTTATTCCCGGCGGCGTGGTGGAAGTTCTGAATAACAAGGTAACCCTTCTCGCCGATGGGGTAGATCTCGAAGAGGACGTTTGAAAAGTTACTTTTAATCCTATAACTGGGAAATCATCCGGTAAAAGCCGAATGCTACGAGTCCGAACCCGCCGATAATCAGGATGGTAGATATGATTTTTGCACTTCCTAACAGGGTGGCTGCTACTACCAGACCAAATCCCATTAAAACAAAGAAAAATCCCTGTAATGCCGGGGGCATATCTGCAAATCCCTGCGTTCTGTTTACATGCTGAGTATTTTCAATTCCCAAAGACCGCGGAGGTTCATTACTTTTTTTGAAAGCAGGGATGGCTGTAATTGAAACCGATTTAATTAACCCGTGAAACGAAGTATTTTCCCCCCTCTCTTTGGATCTTCTTTTTTGATCTACAGGGGCTGCTTCAGGAATATCAGCCATTTTCGGGTTCAATGTTAAAAACTTTGAATTCGATGCCATCATCGCAGGAACTGTATCCTTTCGTGCCTGGTTTCCATATTTTAGGTAACGGAATTTATAGGCAGAATTATAATTGAATCTTCTTGTGGAAGTACACGACAGCAAAAACATAATGCAAATCAGGTAGAAGGGTAGTTTCAGCATGATTTGAAAAATAAATAATAAAAATCAAATCCTTCCATTCTTTCAGGTTAATTTATTTTAGAAAGGGAATATTTATGGAAATAACCCTTGATTGATAAATATTCTACTGATTTTTTTAACTTTCATCAGCAATACCTTCTTTATCTCCTTCCGCTATGAATACTATTAATTTTTCATAAATCCGGATATTGAATATTTATTCAATATTAACAGGGAACAGTACAAAACGGAGGATGGGCGAGAATACTGGACTCTTGTAAATCCATATACTGAAAACGGCGGAAAAATTTGGCTCAGAACCTTTGATTCGGATTCTATTCCGATTAATAGCCGGCTTGTTTTTGTGAACCCTTCAACTGCATATTTCACGGCTGATAACGGCGTTGATCATGGAATGCTCTTCCGGTTACATTACCAACATTAAGTTGTCAATCTCTCGCTTAAAGGCAATGTATTATAAAGTTTCCATATCCCTTGGTCCGGAAATGAAGCAGTCACCGTCAGAAGGGACTTTGTTACAGGGTGTATCATTTCAATCCGGTAAGAATGAAGGTAAATGGAATGATACCCTGAAAGTTCTGTCTCACCATACTTGCTGTCTCCTGCGATCGGGCAACCTATAGCGGAAAGCTGTGATCTGATCTGGTGCGGGCGGCCGGTAAGCGGGTGGACTTTTAATAAAGAACTTCCGTTCTTTTCTGCCAGTACTTCATATTCCAATTCTGACCTCAGAGCTCCGGGTGTTTCTTTTTTGAATACCCTGACTTTATTAAGTTCTGTATTTTTTTTTAGCCAATTCACCAGGCTGCCTTTTTGCTCCGGGGGTCTTCCCTTAACAATGGCCAGGTACGTCTTTTTAACCTTCTTTGACTGAAAGTCCCTGGTGACCCTGGTGAGGGCTTTTGAGGTTTTGCAAAGAATAACAACTCCGCTGACCGGACGGTCGATCCTGTGGGCAAGTCCGATAAAAACATTTCCGGGCTTATTGTATTTTTTCTTCAAGAAGGTTTTTGCCAGATCTGTCAGAGCAGGATCGCCCGTTTTATCTCCCTGAACGAGAATTCCGGGATCTTTATTTACGATAAGAAGATGATTATCCTCATAAAGGATTTCCTTTTCGGTCAGCTTCACATTCTTTATCGGCTGATTGCTCATGTCAGATCATTGCAACAGTAGCCTCAATAGCCATTTTTATGTTTTCACGAATCGCCTTAACGGAGGCTTCCATCATATAACATGGCGCAGTGACGATTTTATTCCTTTTATCTACCTGGATTTCTCTTACGGACTTCATTACGGCAGTTGCCCCTGTTTTTTCCATTCCCTGGCTGATGGCTTTTATATCATACGGAGAAGGTTCTTTATCTGTGCCGGCAGTGAGTTCAGGCTTAATGGAAGTTCCGGCAAGGGCCATGGCAATCACGGTCGGACCCATACAGAGTCCACAAACAGGCTTGTGGTTGATGACCATTTCATTGATGATCCTTTTCACATCCGGCAGAATCGCTCCTTCGGGTCCCTTGAAAGCCCATTCCGTCAGATTCTTTGCGGCCCCGAATCCTCCGGGTATCACCAGTGCATCGATATCCTTGTGATTTACGGTGGACAGGTCGGAAATCTTACCCCTGGCAATTCTCGCCGCCTCAATGAGCACATTTCTTTGTTCTTTCATCTCCTCGCCCGTGATATGATTAACCACATGATGTTGTGGTACATCCGGGGCCATGCACAGTGCCCCGGCATTTTGTTCATCAATGGCAAGTAATGTAAATACCGCCTCATGTATTTCTGATCCGTCAAAAACACCGTTTCCGGAAAGTAAAACACCGATTTTCATGATTGTAATTAATTGATTAGATCAATTAAAATTACTAAGAATCGTGAAGGAGTTGAAATTATTTCGGATCGTCAGAACTGGCTGTCGAAATATTGCTCGTAAGAATTCAGGTCAAAAACGTTCATTAGACGCTGGTATTCCTGGAAAGTAATGCAATCGCGGAAGGTCTCTTCACCGGCCTTTATTTTCAGGATCTTATCTCCCGGCAAGCTTTGGAATACAAAAGCGGCCTCATCAGCCGGAAGTTCTGAGATCCGGATAAGCTCAAGACCTGAATTATAAAAAAGCCGTCTGTTCTTCAAACCTGTTTTCTTACAATATTAGCTTTTGAATATTTTATTAGTGTTATGAAAAAGTTATGAGTTTTTTAATATTTTAGATATTGTCTTAGGATGACCCTGATTTCAAATCACATGGATCCGTTTAATTAAATTTCGATCCCCCTATCCAATACCATTATGCAATATCATGGCGATCTGTCTAAAATGAAGGTTTTACATAATAATCCGGTTCAGTATTCGCTGAAAATGAATAATGGCGATATTAATATGAATGAACTGGTGGGACGACAAATTAAAATTCATTTTACAGGCCGGATTCATTGCGTTTCCTG
>JBJKSY010000253.1:0-7053 GCA_046703645.1 Cyclobacteriaceae bacterium | reverse complement strand
CTATAATTTATTAACTATGAAAAAGTTCTTGTTTTTTTTGATGATCGCAGGATTGATGGTAACCTATCATTCCTGTAAGAAGGTGACGGAGACCATTACTCCCAAAGCCTGTTTTTCTTTCACGCCCGCAACTTCTATTAAGGTAGGGGATGTGGTTACATTCAGTTCATCCTGTTCAGCCAATGCTTCAAGTTTTGCCTGGGAATTCGGTGATGGGGGAACCTCCACCGATGCATCCCCGACTCATTCGTATACAACTGCTGGTGATTTTTCAGTAAAACTTACAGTTAAAAGTTCCACCGGGTTATCGAATTCTTCTACCCAAAGCATTACCATTGAGCCCGGGACAACAACAGGACCAGTAGCTTGCTTTACATTTTCTCCGACATCGGATATCCATGTGGGTGATGCCGTGACTTTCAATCCTTCCTGTTCACAAAATGCAAAGACATTCAGTTGGAATTTCGGGGATGGAAATACATCGACCGATTCCGTGGCCACTCATTCTTTTGCAACTGCAAACAGCTTTAAGGTAATTTTAACGGTTAAAGATGCCGCCGGCACTTCCGATACGGTAAGTCATGTAGTTAATGTGGTTTCTTCCGTAATGATTCATGACTCGCCCGTTACCAGCAATGAAACCTGGGTAGAAGGCGTTCATGAGGTTACCTCCGACATCTATGTTGACGGTGCCACATTGACAATTGCCCCCGGTGCCATAATAAAATTCGACCAGGGAACCGGCCTATATATCGGATATTCAAGCGGAGCTGCCGGGGCAACTCTGATTGCCAATGGAACTGCTGATAAGCCTATTAAATTCACATCTGCTGCTGCCACACCGGGAGCCGGAAGCTGGGATTACATTGGGTTCTTCTCCGGGGCTTCTAATACGTGTTCCATGAAATATTGCACGGTTGAATACAGTGGAGGATATTCTTCAGGTACAGGATCCATAAGTATACAGGATGCCAAGGTAACAATTGAAAATTCCTATATACAATATTCCGGGTCCAGCGGCATAACCCTGAATTCCGCAGGAAGCTTTGTGTCATTTGTAGCCGATACTCTTCGCAATAACACGGGTAATCCGATTGAAATTTCAGCGAATTATGTTCATACCATCGGCGCCAATAATGGATTTTATACCAATGGCGGCGTGAAGGTCATTGGCGACACCTATGATCAGACCAATCAGACCTGGAATAAGCTGAATTGCCCCTATATAATTTCCGGGGATGTATATATTCAGAATGCTACCGGCGCCAAACTGGTGCTGGCCCCGGGTGTTAGGCTTGCATTCATTCAAGGCGCAGGCATGTATGTTGGATATAATACCTATGGAGTATTGGATGCCGAAGGTACTGCTAATGATTCTATCTATTTTACTTCCGCTGCACCGGCAGGAAGTAAGACGGCAGGAGATTGGGACTACCTGGGATTTTACAGCGGCGCCGGTACAAATTCGATCATGAAATATTGCGTGGTGGAATACGGCGGAGGTTATAGTTCAAGTACCGGAGCGATCGACATTGAAGGCTCTTCCGTGAAGATCGATAATTCTTCCATCAGGAATTCCGAATATTACGGCCTGACCTTGAACAGCACCGGAAAGTTCGGAAGCTTCACCAATAATGAGGTGCTCGAAAGCGGTACATACCCTATTAGGATGGCCGGCACCTATGCCCATACGATCGGATCGGTAAATACGTTTGACGGCCCCGGCATATTCCTTTATGGATCAACTATTTCAGCAACGGTAGAGTGGCTGAATTTGGGTGTTCCTTATATCATCGGCGGGGATACCTACGTACAAAGCACTACGGGAAATACCCTGACCATTGCTGCCGGAACAGTCATCAAATTTACTCAGAATACCAGCTTCAATATTGGATACAATGGTAATGGCAACCTCATCGCACAGGGAACTGCAACTGCCCCGATCACATTTACATCTGCTGCTCCTTCAGGCAGTGAAAGCCCGGGTGACTGGGATGGGATATGGTTCTATAACGGAATAGGAAACACCACTGTCATGCAATATTGTACCGTATCCTTTGGCGGCGGGTATTCCAGTAGTTCAGGTAATATAAACATAAGTGGTTGTGCCGCAGGAAGACCGACCCTGTCAAATTGCACCATAACCGATTCGGAATATTATGGAATTTACCTCTCGGGAGGTTCCACACCGACATTATCAAGTATTACCTATAATAACAACACGGCAGGAGATACCAATTGATCATTTAAAAAAGGGAGTCCGGAATCATGAAGGAGCCGGACTCCTTTTTTTATTATTGACCAGCCTAAGAATCTTTTTTCTTATTAGGGATTTCACTTTAAAAATTTTTCTTATTTTTTTTCACCCCGGTATTTTTACATTACTGCTTATCCTGGAAGCTATGTAAATGACTAGTTTTCAATTCTCTTCCTGTATTACCGGCTTGGCATTTATCTGATTATAATCCAAAAACTTCATTATGGGCAGGAAAACAGAATAGTTCCTGTTTTCCTTCCTGGCATTATTTTGGCTTCTTTTCCGCCATGTTGTTCATCTAGGAATGGACAGCCTGATCAATAGGGTGCCATATTGAATTCATTTAGTTTGCCGTTCCGGCGGAGATAGAAAAGCTGAAAGACAAGTGCAGTCTTTGCCGTTAAATTTTCTTTATAAATTCTGATTCATCATAAAATGTTAAAAGATGTTAAACTATTTGACGAATTGGATTTATATAATAAAAAATTGAGATATTGATAGAATGTGTTATGAAAAGTTTAAACAAGAAAGACGGGATAATAAAATGCGTTCCCCCTTAAAGATTGCTACAGATCTGTAGAATACCAACTAAAACCAATTTTGAAAAATCTAATAATTAACTTAAATGAACCAGAATGAAAAAATTTCTGACCTTATTACTGATTACAGGAATTGCAGTATACCTGAATTCCTGTTCGAAAAATAACCCGCTTCAGGTTACGCCTAAGGCGTGTTTCTCATTCAGCCCGACAACCATTAAGACGGGCGATGCCGTGACTTTCAGTTCATCATGTTCTGCCAATGCAGCAAGTTTTGCCTGGGATTTCGGGGATGGCGGTACCTCCACAGATGCTTCCCCTTCTCATACCTATACTACTGCAGGAGACTTTACCGTTTCCTTAACGGTTAAGGATGCGGCAGGATTATCCAACCAGACCACCCAGACGCTTACCGTGGCGCAGGGAACTGTACCTCCGACTACACATAGTGGAGATATTACAGCAAGTGAAACTTGGGCTGAAGGAGTCCATGAAATAACAGGCGAAGTCTATGTGGATAATGGCGCAACGCTTACCATAGCACCTGGCGCCATTGTTAAATTTGACCAGAATACAGGAATATTTATAGGATACAATAGTGGAACCGCAGGTTCAACACTCATCGCCAATGGAACGGCCAGCAAACCGATTCTGTTTACTTCCGCCGCCACTACCCAGAACCCTGGCGATTGGGAGTATATAGGTTTTTACAGTGGAGCCTCCTCTAATTGTTCTATGAAATATTGTACGGTTGAATATGGCGGGCAAGGTGGCACTTATGGTGATATTCATGTTGATGATGCATCTGTTACTATTGAAAATTCATATATCCAGCATTCATCAAATGATGGAATTACAGTGAGCGAAACCGGCAGCTTTAAATCATTTACCGCCGATACTTTGAGAAATAATGCCTCAGGATTTTATGATCTTGAGATTGGCGGGGACAATGCCAATACTATCGGTTTGAACAACGGCTTCATGTCGAATACTGGTGTCCATGTAACAACAGGTACCAATTTTACTAAGGCAAATGCGACCTGGAATAAGTTGAATTGTTCATATATTATCGATGGGGACTTCTATATAGAGAATACTTCAGGTGCAAAACTGATATTAGCTCCGGGCGTGAAAATCGCATTTACCCACGGTTCAATGATCGATATCGGATATGATTCGAATACTTTCGGAACCCTGATCGCCGACGGAACCGCTACGGATTCTATCTATTTCACTTCTGCCTCCATTGCAGGCAGCCAGACTGCCGGGGACTGGGGGTACATCGGTTTCTGGAGCGGTGCAGGAAGCGGATCTTCATTGAGTTATGTCAGCGCAAATTATGGTGGCGGATATGGAAACAAAGGGGAAATATATGTTACCGGATCTACTGTCAAAATTGAAAATTCAAATATTTCGAATTCTGCAAAGTCAGGAATTAACTGTGATTCCGGCGGAGGTTTTGTCAGCTTTGACAATAATGTGCTTAAAAATGATGTTACTTATCCTGTTATAGTGGGAGCTCGTTTTGCAAATACCATCGGTACTGGAAATACCTTTGGTACCCCGGGCATATTGGTGAATGCAGAAACAATTATTTCAAACGTTACCTGGCTTGCACAACCTGTGCCGTATATAATAAACGGTGAGATATATGTAGAAAGCAATTCCGGAAATACACTGACTATTTCACCCGGTACGACCGTTGCCTTTGATCAGAACTCCGATATTGAATTCGGGTATGATTCAAATACTTCCGGTAAATTGATTGCTCAGGGAACTGCCGCAGCTCCGATCACCTTTACCTCTGCAGCCCCCGCAGGGAATCAGAGCGCAGGTGACTGGAATAGTATTTACTTTTACAGTGGAACTATGAGCGGTTCAATCCTGGATCATTGCAATATTTCCTATGGTGGAGGCAGTAGCGGTTCTGGTGATATTTATATTCAAGATGTTGTTGCCGGAAGGTTAACAATAACCAATTGTAATATTACTGATTCATCGGGCTATGGGGTTTATAATAGTGGATCCACTGCAACTCCGGATGTTTCAACCGATACCTTTGCAAATAACGCATCTGGAAATACCAATTAAATTATTTTAAATTAGCGTTAGTAGAAAAGGGAGCCCGGCTCCCTTTTTTTATTTTTATTTTTATTTTTTAAATTCATCAGATATTAACCTGAAAATTTTTTAAGAATATGAAGTATCCTTCGTTAAAAAATATTGTGCTTATCATCATACCGGCCATTGTCCTGTTTTCCTGCGAAAACCATACAAAGATTGCCGTTAACAAAACCTATAATGAATTTGACCGGCGCCTTGAAATGGCCTATGACCGCCTGGTTTCCGACAGCCTGCAGCCTGTCTTCTCAAAACCATTTATCATGGAAGACGTTTCACTCGATCCGGCCTGGCCCAGAAGATTTTCCGATTACAGCGGCGACCTGTCAGGGCGATATATCGAGGTGATGTCCCTCATGGCGAAAGAGGGTAAGGATAAAAAATTCCTGGACGATATTGTTCATTCCGAACTGGCATACCAGCAGCCGGACGGGAGATTCGGGAACCCGTCTCTTGATTTTCATCAACCGGATATTACGGGAGAACATATGGCGCTTCTGTGGGGTAACGGCAGAATGCTTGTGGGTCTTATGGCCTATTATCAGCGAACCAAGGACCCGGAAGTCCTTAAGGCGGCGGAGAAACTCGGTAATTTTTACCTGGGCACTTACCGCTATTGTTCCACCCCTGAAAATATTGAGCGGCTCAAAAATTTCGGTGCCATGGGGATCATCTGCTTTACCCAGTATATTGAAGGCCTGGCCGAATTATATAAAGTCACCGGGAATAAGGATTACCTCGATGTGTGCAGGAAGGTATATCCCTTGTTACCGCCGCGTGGCGACCAGCATGCCCATGGTTACCTGACCACACTCAGGGGCGTACTGAAACTGTATGAGATCACCAAAGACAGCGCTGACCTGAATTTTGTACTCACGCGATATAATGACCTGGTGAATTCAAACGATCTCACCATATACGGGAGCGTTATGGAATTCTTCGGGAATACGGGCACCCGGGATGAAGGATGCGCCACCGCTGATTTTGTCCGGCTCAGCATAGGGCTTTATGATGTTACAGGAGAAAATAAATTCCTGCGCCGTGCAGAAAATGCCATGTACAATGCCCTTTATTTCAACCAGTATGAAACAGGCGATTTCGGCCATCATGAACTGTTGCCGGATCTTACACACAAAGTTTCCGACCCGGCACCCGGAAATCATATTAAAGCGCTCACCGGGGCATCTTCCTATTACCGGATGGCCGCCTGGTGGTGCTGTACTATGCACGGATTACGATGCCTGTACAGCCTGAAAGATCATATGATCACTTTCAGGAATGGAGCTGCCAGGCTCGATCTGTTCCTGGAAACAGCCTATCATGAGAACGGGCTGTCGGTAAGAATCGATCGTGAGCTGAATAATAAATATCCGCTCTTTCTTACTATCCATCTAGACAGCCTGGGCGGCAATGATTTTGAGATAAGGGATCCCTACTGGGCATCTGGAGTGGAGTTCAGCGTTAACGGTAAACGGGTAACCCCTGTATTATCGGATGGATATTTTAGTTTCCCTGAGAAATTGAAACCGGGTGATGTAATCACGGCGGGGCTGGGTTTCACACGTAGGTTTGCCGATGCCATGGGAACTCCCATCAATAATCTGCCCGATCATTTCACCGGGTACTTCTATTATGGTCCCTTTTTAATGGGTATCGATGACAATACCGATCCTGTATTCATGGCCGAACCCAATAACAATATAATTTCACTGGAAACCGTTGAATCGGATCCTTCCGGGTATGACCTGGAACATCACGACCCTTATTATATTCCTTTCCGGTACCAACATTCGGGATTTCCATCGGACCTTGAATCCGTGATGCGGCCCGTGAAGGATATTGCCTTTGAAAAAATGCCAATGCTGCAGATACGTTTCGATTTTCAACGATCCTCCCAATCAGGCACCTGAACGGAATAGTATTATAATCATGATCTCCCTGATCAATCTATATCGCAAATCGTCAATCGTCAATCGCCTATCAATCATCAATCACCAATCATCTATCACTCAATGAACAGCTCCCGCAGACAATTTATGAATACCTCGGCTAAGCTGATTGCTGCTGCAGGTTTATCAGGAATGGCCCCGTCATTTTCCTATGGGAAGACGAAAAAGATCTCGGCCAACGATAAGA
>JBJKSY010000252.1:0-2281 GCA_046703645.1 Cyclobacteriaceae bacterium | reverse complement strand
GGGGCGAAAAGCATGATTATTCCGTGAAGGAACTTTATTACCTTCCCGGTGAAACGGCCGGGTTGAAATCTGTATCCCTTGAAATTGACGGAGAATTTGCCTATGGCTACCTGAAATCGGAAATCGGTGTTCACAGGCTGGTAAGGATTTCCCCTTTCGATGCAAATGCCAGGAGGCATACTTCTTTTGCTTCAGTCTTTGCATATCCCATCATTGACGATTCCATTAATATAGAGATAAACCTGGCGGATATTACTTGGGAAACTTTCCGGTCCGGGGGTAAGGGCGGGCAGAATGTCAATAAAGTGGAAACGGCGGTAAGACTAAGACATGCAACCTCGGGAATTGTTGTGGAGTGCCAGCAGGAAAGAAGCCAGCTCCAGAACAAGGAAAAGGCCCTGCAAATGCTTAAATCCAGGCTGTACCAGATCGAGCTGGATAAAAGAAATGCCCAGAAGGCCGAACAGGAAAGCAAAAAAATGAGAATCGATTTCGGGTCCCAGATCCGTAATTACGTGCTACATCCCTATAAGCTCGTCAAGGATAACCGTACCGGGCACGAACGCTCGGATGTGCAGAATGTGCTGGGAGGCGACATCGATGATTTCATTAAAGCCTTCCTGATGAGCAGGTAAATCATTTGTTGATATGTTGATTTGTTGATTTATTGAATTATTGATTTATTGATTTATTGATTTGAGATGGGTAACAGCCAAGTGTTAAAAAGTTAAGTATACTCATGATTGTTTTTTTTATACCTGATTATTTACCGTCTTGAATGGAATTTAGCCCCGTCATAAGTATTATAACCGTTGTCAGGAATGACAGGGAACACATAGCTGCAACCATTGACAGTGTATTAGGGCAGAAGTATAAAAACATCCAGTACATTATAATTGACGGTAATTCTACCGACGGGACCGTTGATATTATCAAAGGATACGGGGGAAGGATCCACTATTTTGTTTCGGAGGCGGACGAGGGAATTTACGATGCCATGAACAAGGGATTAAGAGCCGTTACCGGCGATTATGTTTTATTTCTCAATTCGGCTGACAGGCTATATGATGAAATCACGCTGGGGAAAATTATCGCTTATGGGGAAGCAGATATCTACTACGGGGATACTGCCTTTTATGACAAGGATGACCGGTTCCTGGGATTACGCTCCAAGGTGACCACGCGGTCACTTCCTGAGCACCTGAGCTACCGACATTTCCTGATGGGCATGCCCGTTTCGCACCAGGCGATCATCGTAAGAGCATCACTAACTGAGGATTTTGAGTTAAAGTACTTCTGCAGTGCCGATATTGACTGGTGTATTCGCATGTTGAAAAAGAGTAAATCAATTATAAATACAGGTCTGGTTATATCAAAATATCTCATTGGGGGGATTTCCCATCAGCACAAGCGGACCTGCTGGAAAGAAAGATTTCAGATTATGTCATACTATTTTGGATTTCCTTTGGCTTGTGTAAACCTTGTAAAAATTATAATAAGATTCCTGTATAAGGGAATTCTGATGGGGAGAAAATATTAATTTAATTTCTCAGGATATCATCACATTTTTCAGTTTTTCTATCTGTCCATCAAGGCTATAGTTTTTTAGTATTGAATTCCGTGCATTTTCTCCCATTTTTCCGGCAAGCACCGGATCACCTGCCAGTTTGCCCATATAAAAGGCCATTCCCTCAATATCTCCCTCATTTACAAGAAATCCATTTTCGCCTTGTTGTACAGCTTCAACGATCCCGGCGTGCCGGGTACTTACTACAGGCAAGCCCGACGATAAGGCTTCCAAAAGCGAGACCGGCAATCCTTCGGAATCCCCTTTGCTGCTTTTAATGGAATGCTGTACAAAAAAATTTGATTTTTTATATAATTCCGAGATCTCAGCCGGTGTTTTCCTTCCTAGAAATTTTACGGATTTTTCCAGGTCATGATTTTTGACCAGGTTGAGGCAATATTCCAACATTTCGCCGTCACCTACCATCCATAATTCTGAATCGGGAAAAACTTTATGTACTTTATCAAAGGCCAAAATTGTTTTATCCGGACCTTTTTTTTCAGATAATCGGGCTACAGATATAAAAATTCTTTTATTATTGGCCGGCCGGCTTCCTGAATATAATTTAGTATCAACCCCGCATGAGTTATTTTCAATTTTATCTGAATCCAATCCCAGTGATACCAGTTGATTTTTCATGTCTTCCGAAACAACTATTACCTTCCTGGCGTAGGCAAACATTTTTTTGTAAGGCTTTGAATATTTCCTGAGTGT
>JBJKSY010000251.1:0-6230 GCA_046703645.1 Cyclobacteriaceae bacterium | reverse complement strand
AATTTCTCTGCAAAAGTTGACGGCATTGGCGAAGAGGTAGACCGGGTGACCCGAATGGTTAAGGTAAGGATCATAATCCCGAACAAATCTGATGAAATAAAGGTAGGAATGTTTGCAACGGTTGTATTTAACCTTAATGAAGGCAAATCCATGACCATCCCATTATCGGCCGTGGTGAATGTACAGGGCAGGGATTATGTATTTTTAAAACCTGCAGATAATGTTTTTGTCAGGAGGGAAGTATTCACTGGTCAACAGGTTGAGAATAAGATCATTATACTGAAAGGTTTGGCTGTTGGCGATGAAGTGGTGACAAAGGGAGCTATGCAACTCAAGGGGATAGCATTTGGATATTAATATAAAAAATATGCTTCAGGCTCAGATATTTCTAGACAAGGAAGAAATAATAGAAGGAAAACCCTTGCATGAGTTTATCATGAAATTCCTGAATGAACATGGCGTATCCGGAGCCACTTCATTCCTGGGTTTTTCCGGATTTGGAAAAAATCAGAAAATGAAAAGGCCTAATGACCTTTTTTCATTTGATGAACCCCCGATGCTGATTACTTTCATTGATCAGGATGAAAAAGTAAATCATGTTCTTAAGGCTTTTCGCCATATCACTCCGAGAGGATTTATTACAGTTCATTCCGTTGAAAAATGGTAGTAAGGTATGATTAGGAGACTGCTGGTAATTTCGCTTTCGAACAGGTGGGCTGTAATTATTTCCGCCTTATTGTTGATGGTCATCGGGTTTATAGCCTTCAGGCTTTTGCGAATAGAGGCTTACCCTGATATTGCCGATACGAATGTGGTAATCATAGCCAAGTACCCGGGCAGGGCGGCTGAAGAAGTTGAACAACAGGTTACCATACCTATTGAAAGAGCTTTAAATAATGTCCCGAATGTCATAGCCAGGCGATCCAGAACTGTATTCGGGCTTGCACAGGTTCAGTTGAATTTTAAAGATGGAACCGATGATTATTTTGCCCGTCAGCAGGTTATTGAAAGACTCTCCTCGGCCGATCTTCCCGATGGTGTTGTTCCGGAACTGGGCCCCCTTACTACAGCAGTAGGGGAAATTTATCGCTATGTCCTCACAGCGCCGGTTAACTATACCCCCATGCAGCTCAGGGATCTTCAGGACTGGGTTCTTGTACCCTCAATGCTTCAGGTTCCCGGGGTTGCTGATGTTGTAACCTTCGGCGGACCGGTGAAGGAATTTCATGTTCTGACATCGCCTCAGAAATTACGCAAATACCAGATCTCTATAACCGATGTGATCAATGCAATTCAGAATAATAACCTGAATACGGGGGGAAATATTGTAGAAAGGGGAGGGCAGGGATTTGCGGTAAGAGGGATCGGCGCCTTGCGGAATGAAGACGACATAAGGAAAATCGTGATCACCAATTACAATGGAATTCCGGTTTTTATCGGCGATGTAGCTGATGTCGAGATCGGACCTCCCCAGCCTCAGGGGATCCTTGGATATACTATTTACCATGAAGGTAGTGATGTTAACTCGGGAATTGAGGGAATTGTATCAATGCGCAGGGGAGAGAATCCCTCTGAAGTGCTTAAATCATTAAAATCAAAAATCAGGGAACTGGAAGAAAATGAAATTCCCAAGGGAGTTAAGATCGTTCCGATCTATGACCGCACCTCACTGGTCGACAATACCCTTAAAACCGTAAGTCATACATTATTGGAAGGCGTTACCATTGTCGTTATTGTACTGATTCTTTTCCTGGGCAATATACGCAGCGCTTTCGTAGTGGCTTTCACAATTCCATTCGCTCTGCTTTTCGCCTTTATCCTGATGAAAATAATCGGGATCCCTGCAAATCTTCTTTCACTGGGTGCCATTGACTTTGGGATCATCGTTGACGGGGCTTGTGTGATGGCGGCCCACCTGGTCCACAAGTACAAGACTGCATCTGATGATGAGAGGGCTCAGGGCATCATTAAGCTTACTTTGAATGCTTCCCAGCAGATGGGCAGGGAGATTTTCTTTGCTGTAACAATTATTATCCTGGCTTATATGCCGATCCTGACAATGCAAAGGGTAGAAGGGAAGCTGTTTTCTCCTATGGCGCTTACCCTGGCTTTTGCAGTAATTGGAGCCATGATCTGTGCATTGACCGTCATCCCTGTACTGATATCTTTTGTATATAATAAGTATATCACAGGAGAAAGAAATATTAACCAGATCAGTCCGTGGCGAAAGAAGATCGATCTGATGGCATGGATGGAAAAGAAATATGAAAAGATCCTCAGTAAAATTGTAATCCATCATAAACCCGTTGTAATCGCAGGCCTGGTGATTGTTCTTTTCCTGATCTCCTTTGGTGCCAGGCTGGGAACGGAATTCCTTCCCGCCCTGGATGAAGGATCCATCTGGATGCGCGCATTCCTGCCGGCAGGGACAAGCATCACCGAAACACAGAAGATTGCTCCCATCATCCGAAGGATCGCGATGAGTCATCCCCAGATCCAGGCTATCGTTACGCAATCGGGTAGAAACGATGATGGAACGGATCCGTTCCCTTCCAACAGGACTGAAGTCATGATGGTCCTGAAAGATTATTCCACGTGGTCGAAAGATACCACAAAGCAGGAACTGGTGAACCGGATCCGCTTTCAATTGCAGAAAGCAATCCCTGCAACATTTATTTCCTTTGGACAACCTATCATTGATAACGTAATGGAAGCGGTAACCGGCTCGGCTGCTGATCTGGCAATCAATATCCAGGGATATGATATGAAGAGAATGCGTGAAATTGCCGATTCTGTAGAAATGATCGTAAAAGGCATGAACGGCGCCATTGATGTTGGAATGGAACAGGAAGGACAGCAGGCACAGTTGAATATTCAGATCAACAGGGATGAAGCCGCCAGGTACGGGATTAATGTTGCAGATATCCAGAATATGATTGAAACGGCTATCGGCGGGAGAAATGTCGGTTTCATCTATGACCGGGACCGGAAGTATTCAATTGTTGTTCGCTATATTCCGGAAAACAGGAACAATATCGATGTGATAAGGAATATGCAGGTGCCTTCTGCCAGCGGGGAGCTTGTTCCCATGAGTGAACTGGCTACTATTAAGCTCATGGATGGGGAAACCAATCTTTACAGGTCAAACGGGAAAAGATTGCTGATAGTCAAGACTAATATACAGGGCAGGGATCAGGGCGGATTTGTGGCAGAAGCCAGAGAAAAGATATCTAATGCAATTCATCTTGAACAGGGTTATACCATTGAATACGGAGGCCAGTTTGAAAACCTCGAACGGGCCGGAAAACAGTTGATGATCGCCATTCCACTGACTGTTTTAATGGTGGTAACAGTACTTTTCCTATTGTATAAGAACCTTAACGATGCGCTGATCACCCTTATCTGTGTCCTTTTTGCCCTTGCCGGCGGGATCATGGCTCTTTGGATCCGAGGCTATCATTTTAATGTTTCGGCAGGAGTAGGTTTCGTTTCCCTGTTCGGACTTTCGGTCATGGCTGGGGTATTGTTGATTTCTGCAATAAACCGGGAAAGAAGCTTTGATGACAGTAACCTGATGGCAGCGGTAAGCAAAGCCTCCGCAGGACAGCTTCGTGCCGTTATGATGATGCTTGTAGTAGCGATCATCGGACTAGTACCTGCCGCCAGGTCTACGGGCATAGGTTCCGATATTCAGAGGCCTCTGGCTACTGTAATCATCGGGGGGCTCACATCCACACTGATCTTTACACCGTTCATCCTGCCATCCTTATATTACTGGTTCGAGTGGAAAAAGTATACAAAATTAAAGAACCTGTAAGCGATTGATGTTCAGCCCCGGAAGAGGTTGTTATTGATACGCAGCCGGCTGCTGGTGTCGAGAGTAACAGCCCTTATGACGGCTTTAGGTCCGTATTTGACCTTCATCCTGTCGAGGGCCTCATGCAGACGGATGTCTTCCACGGTATCGTCAAAAAGGTTGATCTGATAGTTGCCGTGAACCAGGTTGCTGAGGGAAACGCCGACAAGCCGGATCAGCAGCCTTTTTGAGTATAGCTTGTCAAAAAGCTCCAGCGCATGGGAGATCAGCACCTTGTCGGAAGAGGTATAGGGTATCCGGTGTTGCATGGAAACATTTTCGAAATTGCTGTACCGGATCCTGACGGCTATGCAGGAAGTAAGTTTCTTTTCCTGCCTGAGCTGGTAAGTTGTCTTTTCTACCATGGCTGTAAGCACTGACTTCAGCATTTTTACATCGATGGTGTCGGCATCAAAGGTCATTTCCGTGGAAATTGATTTTCTCTCGCTGTAAGGAATGACCGGCCTTTCATCAATACCGTTGGCACGTTTCCACAGGATGGCGCCATTCTTCCCAAAGGCAGCTTCCATCACTTCCATGGGCATGCAGCGAAGGGTACGGACCGTCCTTACACCCATGTCGATCAGGAATTGCCCGGTTTTGGGACCTATCATCGGAAGCTTTTGTACCGGCAGGGGATCGAGAAATTCCGTTTCATGACCATATAGCACCTGTCGCTGCCCGTTGGGTTTTGATTCGTCGGTTGCCACCTTTGATACCAGCTTGTTTGCGGAAAGTCCCATGGAAATGGGCAGCCCCGTTTCCCTGATGATCTTTTGGCGTAACGCCGTGCCCCATTGGTAAGACCCGAAAAAATGGTCCAGGCCTGTGGCATCAATGTAGAATTCATCAATGGATGCCTTCTCGAACAGGGGCGCTTCCTGCCTGATAATTTCGGTTGTGATGCCGGAATAGCGGCTGTAGGCATCCATGTCACCGGAAATGACAATGGCATCAGGACAGAGCTGTCGGGCAAATTTTATGGGCATTGCCGAATGAACGCCAAACTTCCTGGCTTCATAGCTGCAGCAGGCTACCACACCCCGTTCACTGCTGCCCCCGATAATCAGCGGCTTCCCCTTTAAACGGCTGTCCCTGAGGCATTCTACCGACACAAAAAATGCGTCCAGGTCCATGTGAATGACCGACCGGTAACCAGGAAAGGCAAGTATTGAAGAGATCATGGAATAAGCTATAATTTCAAATGAACAACCGCCTTATACTAAAAATATTGGTAAAATTTGTTTTTTAATTTATTAATACTAAATTTATGATCTAAAATACTAAATAAAATAGCAAAACATTGAAAAAAATGAAGAAAATTTTTGAAGAGAAATCGGATGAAAAAGGCCGGGATTTTCATATTCGCCTGTATTCCAAAAAGTTGCCTTCCGGCAAGTGCCAGGTAAAATTCTATCTTAATTCAACCCGGGGAAATAATTACTATGGTTATATGCTGGCTGAAGGAAAAGATACGGTAAGTACTGTGGTATCGAGAATACACCGTTGCCTGACGGAAAAACGGGTTACTATTCATTCCCTGTGTGAAAACCTTAATTCCGGGGTAAGGAATTTGACCGGTAGCCAGATGTTGTTATTTGAACAGGAGCAGGTTAATTAAAATTTCCTTGCTAAAATCATTGGAATATGCGAAATTTATTACTAATAATACTAAAAAAATTATGAGCATAGTCAGTGATAATATTAAATACCTGCGAAAACAAATGCATTTTACGCAGGAGCAGATGGCTCAGAAGATAGGAATTAAAAGGTCATTACTAGGCGCTTACGAGGAGGGAAGGGCCGATCCACGCCTGAATAACCTCCAGAAAATGGCGGATATATTCAATATTACCCTGGATATGATCATCGGCAAGGATCTCACCAAGATGCCTGTTAATGAGATCCGGAAAAATCTCAGGGATCAGGGATTCAAGGTGCTGGCAATTACAACCGATACTTCAGGTAATGAAAATATTGAATTGGTACCCATAAAAGCTTCGGCAGGTTATATGAATGGCTACTCCGATCCCGAATACCTCGAAGAATTACCAAAATTCAATATTCCCGGCCTTTCCAGGGATATGACATACAGGGCATTTGAGATCACGGGAGATTCGATGCTGCCTCTGCAGGCAGGGACCATAATTGTCGGCAAATACATTCAGGGTCTTGATGAAGTTAAAAACGGTAAAACATATATTCTGCTTACCAGGTCTGAAGGAATTGTCTATAAAAGAATTTACAGGGATGAATTCAGGGACAATATTAATTTTAATAGCTTGAAAAATATGGTCCTCGATCTTCAGAAAGAAATAATGAAACTTAAGAAATAGGCATTACTTTCCGCCGGATAAATTCTCATCCTGAAAGA
>JBJKSY010000250.1:0-2064 GCA_046703645.1 Cyclobacteriaceae bacterium | reverse complement strand
CCAACCATGTGGGCAATTATTGCTATGCTCCCATACACGGTGACACAAGAACAGGGCAGTTGATCTACATGAATTCATATTATTATATCGGGCAGTTCTCAAAATTCATCCGCCCGGGCGCCAGACGGATCAGCGCATCAAGTAACCGCGATCAGCTCCTGACTACCGCCTTTGTCAATCCCGATGGAAAAATTGCGGTAGTGGTCCTTAACCTTACGAATGAGAAAATTCCCTATCATCTCTGGGTTGCCGGCAACGGAGCCGAAACGGTAAGCCTTCCGCATTCCATTGCCACTTTATTGGTGGAATTGAGTGGAATTTATTAAACCGGAAGTGATCGGCCAGACAAAAAATCATATAGTGAACGACCCTGTTCCGTATCTTCCCGGGGTCAGGTTGATAAATTAATATAGCAGTTTGCTTTTCGGCTACAGCCGGCTACATTCGCAAATTGCCGGGGGATTATTCCCGGAATTCTTTAAAATTGCAGACTAATTAGCGGATGATACCATTTTTAGCGAATTTCTTTTTTATCAGGTCAGAAATAAATTTCATGTTCTAATCTATCGGCAAATTCCGGGATGGCGAAAGTAATTATAGGAATACACGGCCTGGGAAATAAACCGGCGAAGGAAATACTGCGGGATTGGTGGTTACGATCCATTCGGGAAGGATTGGCCCGGGCCGGATACCGGGGTAAACTCCCGGAATTCGAATTGGTGTACTGGGCTGATATTCCTCATGAAAAGCCACAGGATCTTTCACTGACCGATAAGGAGGATCCCTTGTACGTTGAGGAAAAATATGCTCCCTCCCCTCCCGATTTTATTGCAACTGAACACGCTATCAGGAAAAAGGTTATTGATTTCATTAAATCAGAGATGGACAAGATCTTCCTGAATGAAGATTATTCAATTAATTATTCCTTCATTACGGATGTTATTCTCCACCGCTTTTTCAGGGATCTTGAATCGTATTATTCAGGAAACTATTCAGATAATTCCCCCTCGCTGCCAAACCACACCCCTACCATCCGGGACCGCATCCGGGAAAGGGCAGGAACTGTCCTTCAGGAACATAAAAATGATGAGATACTTTTCATTGCACATTCCATGGGAACAATAATTGCCTATGATGTACTTACCCTGTTGCTTCCGGATCTGCCCGTTTCCACATTTATCACAATTGGTTCACCGCTGGGCCTGCCCATCGTAAAAAGCAAGATAGCTTATGAAAACCGGCATCTCCTGAAAGATTTCAGGAAACTCAAAACTCCGCCCGGGGTCATGAAATGGTATAATTTTTCCGATATCGAGGATTATGTGGCCATCAACTACGACCTGGCTGATGATTTTTCTGCAAATGAAAGGGGAGTCATCGTCAGGGACTTCATTGTAAATAACGACTACCGGATCAATGACCATAAAAATCCGCACAAGTCATTCGGGTACCTGAGAACTCCCGAACTTGCCAGTGTGATCAGGGAATTCCTTTTAGCCGGGAAATTCCGCCCGGCAGAAAATTTGTTGTCGTTGATTCAGAAAATTGCCAATAAAATACCAACTTACCGTTCCGGAAAAATCTGATGTACATGAAATATTTACTGGCCGGCCTGTTGGGAATTTTCTGCACTTGCAATACGAACGCTTTCGCAGTTAGGAACAGCCCTATGAAAGGCATTATCGACGTAACCGATTATGAAATTAAGCTGAAAATCTTTCCCGGCGACAGCAGCATACGTTCAACGGCAAAGATCAGTTTTCGCCTGTTAAAAAAAACAGGTTCCATCTCGATCAACCTCGAAGACATGAAGGTCGATTCCTGCGTCATGAACGACCGGCCGGTTCATTTTAACCATGATAACGGGATCCTTGCGATTAATGTTCCGAAGACCATGCTGCCGGGAAAAGAATATCTATTGCTCGTCTCCTATCACGGAAGGCCAGAAAAAGGACTCAATTTCAGGATCAATAAGGAAGGCTATTTCGCTGTATTCAGCGATAACTGGCCGGAAAGGGCAAGATACTGGTTCCCCTGCGTCGATGAACCTTATGATAAGGCAAC
>JBJKSY010000249.1:0-2250 GCA_046703645.1 Cyclobacteriaceae bacterium | reverse complement strand
TTAATAATACCACCACAGGTGATTATAATGGTCTATCCTGGAACTTCGGCGACGGATATACCAGCACACAGGCTGATCCGGTTCATCTTTACGATTCCGCAGGACATTATCCCGTTTCCCTTACAGCGAAAACATTACTGGGATGCGAAAATACCAAATATGATACGGTCATAATCTACCATTTACCGGTTCCGGGTTTTCAGAATGACCTTCCCTGCAGCAGCTCTCCGGTATCATTCTATGATACTTCCAAAGTGAATGAGGCCAATATTGCCAAAAGTTTCTGGTCACTTTCCAACCAGGATATTCCCTCCTTTGCAGATACATCTTCATTGAGCCAGCCTTCCTTTTCTGTTGTCCAGCCTGGCAACTACCAGGTTCGTTTAAAAGTAACAAGCAATTTCGGCTGTTCAGATTCCCTGTCACGTACGGTTTTATTTCTTCCCGGGCCAACTGCGGGTTTCTCCTTCAGTAATTTATGTTTCGGCGATTCTACGGGTTTCACGAATCTTTCCTCCACTCCCGACTCCCTTACTTTGATTTCCCGCACCTGGCAGATCGACAGCAATTTGCTGTATAGTGAAAACCCCTCCTTTAAATTCAGCTCTTCAGGAAATTTCCCGGTTACACTGACAGTCAAAGCCAACAACCTCTGTACAAATTCAATTACAAAAACGGTGACCATTCATTCTTCACCTGCTATCGGTATGACTGCCGGCAATAGCTGCCTGAATGAGACATCTCTTTTTTCAGATAAGTCTATGCCGGGAACAGATTCAATTATTACCTACGGATGGCAAATAAATAACGGTGATATTTTTTCCGGTCCGGAAATAAGTACACGGTTTGATTCGGCCGGCGAATATATCATCACTCACTGGGTGACTAATACAGAAAACTGTTCCGACACACTTACTAAAATCATAACCATCTACCCGGTTCCCAAAGCTGCTTTTACCATGACTCCTTCCTATGGTTCCCCTCCTCTCGATGTGGCGTTTACCAACCAATCCACAGGAGCCGATAGCTATAACTGGAACTTTGGGGAAAAGGACAGTCCTGTGAGTTCGGACAAAAACCCGGCTTATACTTATCTGTCCGAAGGTAATTATACCGTTTACCTGGAATCCATAAATCAATTTGGTTGTCTTGACAGCGCCTCAGGGAATATCAGGATAACCAATCCTGTATTCGATATAGCGTTGAACAGGATCACCTCCTTCGAAAATAACGGGGCGATGCGGTTCCTGCTTGACATTGCCAATCCCGGTACCGTGATCGTGAATAATCTTAACATCAATATCAGCATCGACAATGAATATTCATTTACGGAGCCCTTTCAGTACACCCTTTATGCCGGGGATTCAGTGCAGCATCTTTTAAATTTTCAATTCAGGAATGACCGTTCTGTCCCGGCTTCCTATATATGCTTTACGCTTGAACCGGATTCCACTGATCTGACCGAGACCGACCTCGTTAACAATACAGCCTGCTACACGCCTTCCAACCGTCCGACATTCATTGAACCTTACCCGAATCCGGTTAAGAATGAGCTTACGGTAGCTTTTATCCTAAGCACTGCCACTGATGTTCGTGTAAGCCTGATAAACACTTCAGGAAAAATGCTGATCGATCAATGGAATCAGAATAGTAAATCCGGATATAATGAATTAAAACTGGATCTGAGCAAATACAATCCCGGGCTTTATTTTCTTGTTGTTTACGGGAACAATATTCATGAGGTAAGGAAAATAATAATAAGCAGATAGCTATAACTCACCCGGCGATCCAGTTCCTTACTTCCTCGATGGAAGGATTGATCACGTCATCGAGTTTCATCTTCTTCCTCATCCCGCATAGGTCATTGAATAACTTGTTGGGGTTGGCCTGTTTCAACTGGTTCATGGATTCAATGCCCACCTTTATAAGAATAGGAATTAATTCCTCCCTTATGCCTGCTTTAACGAATTCGGCTTCAGGATCGACAGAAGCCCGGGGCTCAGGCTTCATTTGAGGGAAGAAAATCACATCCTGGATGGAAGGCTGGTTGGTCATGATCATGGCAAGTCTGTCGATCCCGATACCAAGGCCGGCTGTCGGGGGCATTCCATATTCCAGGGCCCTGAGAAAGTCTTCATCGAGCATCATGGCTTCTTCATCGCCTCTCCTGCCAAGCTCAAGTTGTTCCTCAAAACGCTGGCGCTGGTCAATAGGATCATTCAGCTCGGAAAAGGCATTACAGATCTCCTT
>JBJKSY010000248.1:0-4801 GCA_046703645.1 Cyclobacteriaceae bacterium | reverse complement strand
GGAAACCTGAAAAGTTATATTGACCAGTTTTCGACCGGATGGCTGTCTTATCTTGCGCCGGAAAATATGAAACCCGTAAAGGAACGTTGTCTTCAGATCAAAAAGGATTTTGAGGAAAAAAACAATATACGTCCCGGAATTGTAAAGGTGATCAGCAAAAAAGCATGATGCCGGTTATTTTCTGAATGAAAATACGATATTAATTCCACGGCGATGAATCAGTTAGGAATATCTTTTTTCAATTACGGTCTTTAATCACGAAACCATGAAATCCATACTCCATAAATTACCCGGCCTGTATTTGATGCTGGCCATATTTCTGTCTGCCTGTAACCCCCCGAAACCTGGTAATTCGGGCGGGCTCACAGTTAAAAAAAATTTCATTATTCTGCTTGACCTTTCCGACAGGATCATAGTGCAGGACAATCAGCCTGAAAGGGATAAGGAGTTGATCCGGTACATCTACGGCATGTTTGAGAACGATGTCAGGGATAACCTTTACATAAGATCCAGGGATGAGATCCGGGTAGTCATTGCGCCTCAGCATGGGGCAGACTTGCCCACTGACGATTTTGAGAACCGGCTATATATAAATATGGATAAGATCAATATCATGAATCGCAGATCCAGGGAGGATCAGAGGAGAAAGGAATTCATGGCGAACCTGGATACGTTATACCAGAAAGCGGTATTCAGTAAAAATCCCGAAGATTACAACGGGGCCGATATCTGGAAATATTTTAACGAAGACCTTCGCTATGATTATGTCCGAGATACGCTTACTAAAAATTATCTGTTTATCCTGACTGACGGGTACCCGATCGTTGGCAATAATCCGGATAAACTGGAGCCGGTGAAAATGAAATTTCCGGGCCTACATGTTATTTTGCTGGAAGCCTCACCCAGGGAAAAAGACCTTGAATGGGACCATATCATGTCACTCTGGAAAGATTGGTTTACGGAAATCAACATTCCCCGGTATACCATCATAAAAAAACAGGCGATTTCCAAGGAGGAAGAAATGATCAACCAGGTAACCGGTATAAAAGAAGGGAGCAAATTCGGTACGGATCAGGAACTGACAAGTGATAATCAATGAAAATCGATATAAAAATAAATCCGATCGCGATCGGATCTTGCTCTTCAAAAAAATCAGATCAGCAATAAGACATTGGTTTCACTACAGGTAAGTTATCCTGATCGTAATGGTTTCTTCCGGTTTGCCGAAATAAAATTCAGCATCCCTGAATTTCGGCGGGCCGAACCTGCCTTTGGCATTATTGGAAGCGCCGACCCCTTCTTTGGGAATTCCCAGCCAGTTGGTATCCAGTTTCCTGTTCCCGTTTTCATCATGGTATACGCTTATTGCGTAGCTGCCGAACTCAAGATCCCTGAAGTTAATTTCCGCCTGCCTGTCGTTGATTTTGGAAAATTCATTTTTCAGGGCTTTACCGGTATCAACCGGAAATCCTGAATCGGATGAATAAATACTTACCTCGACTAAACCATTGTCATTTTTAAGTCCATCCACATGCACCGTCAGTGTTCCCTTACCCTGTTGTGCAAAGGACCCGGTATGCAGAAATATAAATGAGAATAGAAACGATATAAGCGATTTTGTAATCATCTTTTTCGAACAAAAAATTTCAGGGACGAATATATTTATTTTAAAATTTTCAGGGAATATCCTGATGCATTTCAACAGGTATTGTTCATAAAAAAACTCCCTTTTGTGCTTATAATCCGGGAAATAAAAAATAACTTGTTCATCAGCTTTATAATCTGCCCAAAGATTTTAGCGGACACAGGATGTCCGTTAATGAACAGAATTCTTGATTATAAATCTTTGATATCCGGAACATTGCATTGATTTACAAAGGATTAATTTTTCTGGCATAGTTCCTGAACTAATATTTGAAATTAAAAATAATAAACCGGTTAAGTTTTAATGAGGGACCGCCCGACCGTTAAGGTTATAAAACAAATAACTGAATACCTGATTGGAAGTATTTATGAATAAGAAACGGGTACGAATTAAACGCGGAAGGCTGTTTAGAAACAAATTCCTTCCATTATTGAATATCCTCCTTATCCTGACGATAATTTTCATACTGATTCACAAACTGTATATGTAGGTTATATAAAATCCCGGCCGCGAAATGCAGGATCCCACGGTCACGATAGCTATCGGGAAGCGCAGAAATTCCCAGGAAAAACCGGTGCGTGATATTTAATTTTTTACGGGAAAAGCTTCAATCAAAATTGAAGTACCGCTGAAATTAAAGTTTCATGATTTCAGGCTGTCGTACCGGCCGGGAGAGGGCAAGTATCCTTTATCTGCCAGTATATGAGCCAGGCTTTCATAAAATTCCGGTTCTGCAGGAGTCACACTGGCTAGGCCGTCTACATAACGGTTATAAAGACAAAATAATGAGGCAATAAGTACTGTATCATGTATCTCCCTGTCAGTGGCGCCGTTGTTCCTTGCATTTCTAATCATGGTTTCAGTAACTTCTTTACCGCTTCTTTGAACGGCACGAGCGATCACAAGCAGGGCTTTCATTTTGTTACTGACAGGTGCATGTTCGGGATCATTTTTTGCAAGATGGGTAGTTTCTGTATTTCCTATCAGAAGGTCGGCAATTGCCGTATGTGCGGCGGTGCAGAATCTGCATTCATTTCCGTAGGAAACTACAGAGGCGATCAGTTCCCGCTCGCCTTCAGTAAGTGTCGATTCGCCCCTGAGCAGAATATGTGTCAGTTTACGGATAGGCAGGGCAGAATCAAGCCGGTAATCCAATAACCCGGTAATTCCCGGAAGTTCCTTTTTGAGCGGTATGTATGGCATATTGTCGGTGTTTGGTTTCGAGTAAATTGTAAAGTAAGGACATTATCAGGAAATGTCAAGGCTTTATTTTCATTGAATGTCAGCCTGGATTAAAACAAAGTGTCCGGGTATATGTTTTGATTAATAAACACCTAAACACCATGGAAAACAAAACCAGGAAGAAAATTACCGGTATGCTGACTTACCTTGCATTTTTCGCAGGTATTTTGTTTTTCTTAACAGAATGTACAAAGTCAAGTCCCAACGCACCGTCGTCGTCGTCAAACGAGGTAGTTATACAGAATTATGCATTTAATCCCTCATCAATTACAGTCCATGTAAATGATACTGTAAAATGGATCAATAAGGACCAGGTGACCCATACGGTCACAAGCGATAACGGATTATTTGACAGTGGCTCAATCCAGACAAATGGGACCTACAGTCAGATTTTCAGGAGCGCCGGAACCTTTGCCTATCATTGTTCCATACATACTTATATGAAGGGGACAGTTGTCGTAAATTGAGTTAAAGACAAGGAAGCCTATTACTTTACTTAAGTGACTGATTCCGGAAATCCGGGAACGGGGAACAATTTGCAAAGTTCTCCTCGACTACAGGTTCAAGGTATCAGCCTTGCTTTCTAAAGTCGCGGATATGTTGGGCCTTTTTAAAAAATAAACTGAACTTTGTCAATTCCGGATTTCAGACTGTAATACAAATTTTAACGAATACGCTTTATCCCGGCATACCTGATGCTTGACCTGAGTAAAATATCTCCTTTAAAGAAACAGATCGTCAAATTTACGCTTGTCGGGATACTCGCCGCCTTTGTGGATCTTTCCTGCTATACGATATTCCTTTATGTGTATCCGGAAAAGCTATTTGGTCTGATTCCAAACGAGGTTCTTGCCAAGACAACATCATTTTTCTGCGGCCTGAGCGTTACCTATTATTTCAATAAATTCTGGACATGGAAGAAAAGGGACCGGTCCAATATACGCCTTATGAAATTTGCCATGCTGTATGGTTTCTCACTGATCATGAATGTATCAACAAATTCTTTTCTGCTTTTCATCCTTTACAGATATCGCTATATAATCGACCTGCCGTTTAAATACCTGATCGCTTTTGCGGGAGCTTCAGGGATCTCCGCCCTGGTGAATTTCACCGGCCAGAGGATCTGGGTTTTCAAGGCTCACCTTGCCGAAGTCGAAGCCTGAAATGGGATTTGATTTATTGGTATTTCAATTAATTAGCTGAATACAGTTATACCCTCTTTTAAAGCCTTGTTGTATCTGGAGATATGAAAGGAAAAAAGCCGGGGCGACTTGTGCGGCCCGATTTTACGCTGCTGGTTCAAATCCCGGAGGATCCCGGTTTTCATTACCTTTTTCTGAAAATTCCTGCGATCGAGCTTCCTGTCAAGAATTGTTTCATAGAGTTTCCGGAGTTCCGGGATAGTGAACTTAGGCGGCAGAAGGTTCAGGCCTATCGGCTGGTAATTAAGATGAAGTCGGATTGTCTGAAGCGACAGGCTGATCATCTTTTCGTGGTCGAAAAGAAGAGGAGGGAGGTCCTTTATATCCCACCATGAACATTCATCGGAGAAGAAATCGGGACGGGGATGGACCTTAGAGTATTCAACCAGGGCATAGTAACCCACGGAAAGAGTCCTGTCATCCAGCCAGGATCCTCTGGCCATCGCGAATAGGGAGGGTATTTTCCTGATATTAATTCCTTCAAAATATTTTTCCCTGCCCGGACCAAGATCGCCGAAGGTATAATACTGTTGAAGGAATATTTTTGAAAGCCCGGTCCTTTCATTAAGTATCCTCAGCGCCGCTTCATCAAGCGTTTCTTTTCTCTCAATATAGCCCCCGGGAAGGCACCAGCCCTGCATATTTTTCCACCTTGTTAAAAGGATCTTAAGCTGTCCGCCATGATACCCGAATATTGCACAGTCGACGGAAA
>JBJKSY010000247.1:0-17904 GCA_046703645.1 Cyclobacteriaceae bacterium | reverse complement strand
CTACTCATAAATCTTCAGGAATTATTGAAACCTATGCAGCCCTGGGAGAGGCTTACCTGGGTCTCGATAAAATGGATTCTGCCTACTTCTATCTTAACATCGGCCTAAAACAAAGTAAGGAAAAAGGCACCCGCGAACTCACCTCAAGGTTGTACGCCGATATGGCCCAATATTATTCGATAAGAAAAAACTATGAAGCCGCTTTTCATTTCATGCAGCATCACCAGGCCTTATCCGACAGCATTCTGAATTATGAAACCACAAAGCAAATTGAGAACATTCAATTGATGAATGATAATGAAAGGAAAGCCCAGGAAATCAAGCTGCTCACAGAAATAAACAACCTGAAAGATGATCAGATCAAATCCCAGAAAAACCATTTTGTGCTCCTGTTCATCATTGTGTTTTTCCTGATCATTATTACTTTATTATTATGGATCTATTACCAGATCAAGGCAAGGGCGAACAAAATGCTTGCAGATCATAATAAAAAAATATCAGAACAGAATGCGGAACTTGAAGCGCAGGGAAGGAAGCTACAGGAAATGTCGGTTGAAAAGGACAATATGATCGGGGTTGTCGTTCATGACCTGAAATCCCCGTTGAATAAGATCATGGGGTTGACCAGCCTGATCAGGATCTCAGGTAAACTCCAGTCAGACCAGATCGAATATTTAAAACTGATTGAAAAAGTAATTGATGATTCAAACCAGCTTATCACACGGATACTGGACCTTAACAAACTTGAATCATTGGAATATACTCCCAGGAGAATCCTGGTAAACATGAGGTCGGTTCTTGAAGATATTGCCGGTGCTTTCAGAAAATCAGCAGAGGAAAAATCCATCAGCATACATATCGACTGCGACAAATTAATCGACTACAGGACCGACAAGGAAATGCTATTCAGCATCCTCGATAACCTCATCTCCAACGCCATTAAATTTTCCGAAAGAGATAAAAATATATATATGAGTTGTGTATTGGATGCAGGAAATATAAGGCTGTCCATCAGGGACGAAGGCCCGGGCATCAGGAAGGATGAAATACCTCTATTATTTAAAAAATATACCCGTTTAAGCGCCCGCCCTACAGGCGGAGAAAGTTCAACCGGTCTCGGTCTTGCCATTGTTGACCTGACCGTGTCGAAATTAAACGGAAAGATTGTAGTGAACAGCGAGCCGAAAGCGGGCACCGAGTTCATTATCAGCCTTCCCGTCACCTGATGGGACTACTGCCGGGATTCCTACATATATAATTAAATAACTTAAAATCTATTCTACCGTTGCAGGGGTAATATTGATCCACTGCCCTTTGGTTCTGGCATTAATTGACTGATCATACATGGCCTCACAATATACCCCGGGCATGTAATACCTTCCGGCATAGGTTGCCACCAGCTTTACCGTGAAAAACCTGCGGCTGTTCGGGGGAAGGTCAAAGAAGGAATACACCCTGTCATCACGGATGTCCTTATAGTTTGTCTTATCAGCGGGAGCGCCAGGGGCATTGTCAATTAAGCGGTCATTTACAATTTCAAATCCCGAAGGAAATATCTGCGACAACGCCAATTCCTTATAATCTCCGCGCATACCCGGGTTTACCACCGAGACCTCTGCGGTAAGTTCGGTGCCCTGTTGAATATTCGACAGATCGAGGATGTTTCCCGACGCATCTTTATAGGTGACGATCAGGGAAAGATTATTTGAGCTTTCCGTTTCCTGCGCCTGAGAGGGAATTCCCTGCTGAATGATCCTGACGTAAAGAATGCCCTTACCTGAATTTTCAAAGCTCAGGTTCCCCGAATTTTCATCCTTCAATGGAAGCTGTTTCTGTATCAGCGGAAGATCGGTTACCGCGTTGATGGATTTTCCCTTATTCCAGGTGTAATTAAATTCTATTCTTGCAGACTTCTCTTCTCTGGAAGCGAATTTTGACACTGCCATAAGTGCAAAAGCGGTTTCCTGGGTGCTCAGCCAGCGATCATTATCACTCAGTGCTGCACTTATTTTTTTCATGAGCTCTGCCCCTTCCTGACGTTTGTTCATGAGTATAAGGGTTTCGAGAATCATCGCTTCATCCCTGAAGGATGATCCGTAGGTATAAGACATCTCCTTATAATCTTCCGGGGTCATGGAAATGTTCTTCGTCAGGTCATTGGCTACATCGCTGATTCCCGCAAGCTGGTAGGCTGCCGCCAGTCTCCATTTGGCAGCCACCGGCAAGTTCATTTCACGAAGGCGGTTCATGTTCCCGTTCATGGGTTCACCGGCAAGGGCCAGCGTATACAGCCGGTATGCCTGTACCAGTTCACTGTTCTTCATCGGCCCTCTTGCCCAGGTATCAGCCATTCGTTTCTGGAACCGGATCCACGATCTCATCATCGATTCAGGCACATCATAGCCCTTTTTCCGTGCTTCAAGCAAAAAATGACCGACATAACTGGAACACCAGTCATCCGAAATATAAGCATCAGGCCAGTACCTGAATCCTCCGTCGGTATTCTGGAAAGTTTTGATTCTTTCAATGCCTGCCTTAATATTGGCATCAATATTATTTTTCGCGTCCTGGCTGAGATCTACCACATCCGAAAGGAACAACTGCGGAAATACTGATGATGTGGTCTGCTCGATACATCCGTAAGGATAATGGATGAGGTAATGCAATCTCTTGTCAAGGTTAATGGGCGGGATCGTGGAAACCTCAAGGGTAGCCTGGTTGGTGCCCGGCATACCGACATTGTTGAAATCCACAGACCAGCTTTTCCCCTGATCCACCAGGGCTTCGTATACTTTCACTGCCGGCGGATTGGGATTCCTGATCTGCAATTCCACATGGTCGCTGGCCTGGTTGCTGCCTGCCGATGCATTTACATCGACCACTCCTACCCCTAGCCGGTCTTTTACCTTCAGTTTGAAATTGATTACCTTATCTCCGGGTTGAGTAAAATCAACTGTCGCCCTGGGATTTCCTGAAAGTTCAAAATACGAATTGGGTTTCACTTCCACTTCAACATGCTGTGCTTTGGCATCATAGCTGAAAACGGTTACGGGCAATACCGCATCTTCCCCCGGCCCCAGCACCCTGGGTAAAGTTGCCAATACCATTACCGGCTGCTTTACCGTTGATTCCTTCTCAACGGATCCGTATGCACCGATATCCCCCGCAACTACCATGGTCCTCACCGCTCCTATATAGGAAGGCATTTTGAATTTCAGGGAAGCAGTTTTCCCGGCATCCAGGTGATACGGGCCCATAAATACAACCACAGGCTTGAACCTGTTAGCTTTGGTACCTTCAGGGTTTTTGATTCCTTCATCGCCACCGACTGACAATAACCTTTCGAGTGAACCGCCGAAGGCCCCGATCACATCGTCGAAAAGATCCCAGGTCTGCACACCCAGGCCTTCTCTTTTATAAAACTGGTTCCAGGGATCAGGCGTTCTGTAATTGGTCAGATCCAGCAGTCCTTCGTCTACCACAGCCACTGTATAGGTCATGGGCTTGCCATTGGCTTCCGAGATCTTCACCTGGACCTCGCTTTCCGGTTTCAGCTCATCGCCCATGGTTATGACTGGCTTCAAATGCGTTTCCGGGTTGTCGATTTTCACAGGCATAACACCGTATAACCTTATTGGCAGATCATTGACCGTCTGGTTGTACGGCTGCAGCAATGAAACATATACATACACATTGGGGCTGAACCTTTCATCGGTTTTTATGATGAATACGTTGTCCCCCTGCCTGGTTTCCATCCAGAAATTTTCAAGGACGCTGCTGCCATTTTCAACGCTGATGAAAGCCCTGCCCTGCCCGCTTCCCGGGATTGTCAGCGTAATGTTATCTCCCACCTTATATTGGTCCTTATCTGTGGCAAAACTCAGCATGGTTGCCCCTCCCGGGTTCTCACGCTGCCCGCGTCCTGCCCATCCCGGCCAGTCAACATATACGACTTTCCCGGCACTATGTCCTGAAACAGGGTCAGTTACGCGGATAAGGAACCTCCCCCAGTCGGGGTAGTTGATCCTGAACCTGGCCTCTCCCCTGCCGTTTACAGTATTGATTACCTGGTGAGATATGACCTGGTGATAATTGCTTGTCAGGTAATCGCTAAGATCATCTTCCGAATTATCCCACCACCAGCGCCAGTTCAGTTTGTATACATCCATGGTCACACCTGTCCTCGAAACCGGATTACCCTCTGCGTCCACCGTGGCGATAAGGATCTGGTGGGTTGTGTCTGTTAACAACATCCCCCTGGCCTTATCACCTTTGGGAGTTTTCAATCCCACATAAGATTCATAGGGGTAAAACGGCATGTTGAACATATCCACGCTGAAATCACCGCTTTCTTCAAATACCTTTCCGTTAAATGATGCCGTAAGAACGCCGGGGGCTGCGGATTCCATCTGCAGATCGACAGGGATGGAAGCATTCCCGTTATTATCGAGCTTCCCGTCATAAAGCGTATATGTTTCACTGCTGAAGGACCTTGTCGGATCATCAAAAACATAATCCTGGTAATTATCAAAAGTCGTCTCTGATTTTCGCAGTGTAACTTCGAAATGGGTTTTCAGATTTCCCGCGATGGCCCCGTGCAACCATTTCACTGACAATTTACCGATGGTCGTCTTTCCTGCAATAAGCCGGTCGGATCCGAAATCCAGATCGATCTTCAGCCGGTTGGGCTTGATGGTTTCAATCTTCACCTGCTTTGTAAATTCGGCTCCCCCGACAATTACTTTTGCCAGCCAGTTCCCGGTGGGGGCATCGTCATCCGTCCGGGTCCCGAAATTATAGAAACCGTTCAGCGATACGGTTTTTATTAATTTCCGGTCGAGCTGCCCGAGCGGGTTATATAATTCAAAGATCACCGGGTGAGCTTCCGGCAATAATTTATTTTTATCCTCGAGGATAAATGTCAAATGAAGGGAATCTCCCGGGCGCCATACTCCTCTTTCCCCGTACAGGAAACCTTTGATCCCTTCCTGGATCTTTTCCCCTCCTACATTAAAGTTGCTCATGGATAATGCTTCTCCGTCATCCATTTTCAGGTAACCTTTTTGCTTGTCATGACTGGCAATCAACAGGAATGGCTTCCTGACAAGCTTAAATTTTGCAAGTCCTTCATTATCCGTAGTAACCGATTGGATCAACTGCTTCTGGAAATCATACAGCTCAATGTCGGCTCCTGACACAGGGTCGGTGGAAATAAGATCTGTGACCGCTACAAGCATCTGACCGTCAAGGCCTGTTTTGGCCATGATTCCCAGGTCGGAAGAAAGAAGGTTCGACTTGACAAATCGGTTGGGTGTATAATAGGAAACATTACAGGGATTATCCCTTTCCTGCCAGTCATAACCGGAAGGATAGGAATCTTCATAATAATCCCAGTTGCTTGATTCATTATAAGTATCCCAGTTATTCCCGTTTTGCGTCTGGGTCAGGTTATCCTCGGCCGCCGTCATGTTCGGGCAATTATATAGCGAATAGGAAGGCTTGAACCCGATCTCTACCTGGTATATTGCCCCGGGGTCGGTTTTAAGCATATCGGAAAGGTCCAGGGTGAAGCGGTTCCATTTGCTGAGATCGGTCACCCCCGAGTTATTGAGAGGCACCATTTTATGAACAACCGGATAGCCCACACGCTGAAGTTCATAATTTCCGTTGAGGTCATTCACCTGCAGGAATTGGGTTATATTATTCTCATAGATCTTAACGATGCTTACATCTACGGCCTTCAGGTTTACCGCTTCAAAAGGAAATATCAATCCCTGGGTATTGGGCAGGATCACACCTTTGCTGACCAGCCTGACACCCGGTTTCATCTGTTCAAAAGCAACTGTTACGACCTGGTCGGTCTTAAGTTTATACCCCAGTATATTCTTAATTCCCTGGTTGATATGAATGGTCTTTGATCCCGTCTGGTTAACCGGCGGATAGACCCTTACTTCATTTCCGTCGATGATAAAACGCAGGGTGCCGGTTTCATCCATGGTTATCAATCCGTCAAGGTTCTGCTTGTCAAGGATAGGGTCGGAAAATTGTAATGCCACATATTGCTGCGGGTAATGTTCCACCCGTGTATTCATCACCTTAAAATCACTCAATGAAGGAATTACAACTTCCCTGGAATCCTTTTCGCTGATCCCCAGGGGATCGCCGTTCCATTGAAGTATGACCTTCGATTCCTCATTAGACCGGACCACACCGTTCACGATAAAATGATGCAATTTCTGATCCTCGCTGTGTTCCCAGGTGATTCCCAGATTCTTACCGCTCTGTTCTGCAGTCAGTATTTTTTCAACATCGGCGGCTCCGGCCACGTCAGCGGTCATTAAAGTTCCCCTGACGCTTTCCCGGGTAAGGTTTTCAGGATCGGCGGCAAATATTCCATCGACATCGACACTGAAGTTCTGTTTCACCGTTGCGAAAGAGTAATTCAGCACCTTATACTTGTCAGGAACATCCATGATCTTCCCGAGATTGAATCTGACCTCATAGGTCGTTGCCGGCTTCAGTTCCTGATCAGGCTGAAAAGCTATGGTATACTGATCTATCCAGGAAGTTTTTCCTTCTACCGAGGGGCTTAGTTCAAATAACTTATCCGAAATTTCTTTTCCGGAACCGGTAAAAGCGGTGGTAGCCTGCGCTAATTGAATATTTATTGATGAAGCGGCAGAAATTATTCCGCCCGTATATCCGGAAACATAGGTACTGAAACCCGGATCAACTGCAATAACATTCTTCTTTGCTTCCGATGGGCCGCATGACTGGATTATCATCAGGGCCAAAAAAAGGGTTAATGAAAAAACGGTCATTCGGGCTGGAATGCCGGTTGAAAATAAATTGGTTTTCATAGATGAACAGAATAAGGTCTTCAATCTATTGTAAAAAAAATAATTTTTCAAGCAGGCCTGAATATATTAGTTTTATACACGAATCCTGATTGCTTCCGGAATCAATATGAATACAATTACTCTATCTGAACTTAACGGTATCATCCTGGAATGTCTCGACAGGAACCTGAATCCTTCCTATTGGGTTATTGCCGAGATCAGCGAACTACGCGTGAACCAGAAAGGGCATTGTTATCTGGAACTGATTGAAAAACAGGACGATGAGGTTCTGGCAAAATCCAGGGCCACGATCTGGTCCTATGCTTACCGGAACTTGAGCCTGTGGTTTGAAGCCGCCACCGGCCAACCGCTTCAAACCGGCATGAAAATACTGGCCAATGTAACTGTCGGTTTTCATCAGGTCTACGGCCTCAGCCTGAATATCCGCGATATTGACGCCAGTTTCACCATCGGTGAAAGAGCCAGGAAACGGCTGGAAATAATGAAAAAACTTGAGGAAGAAGGCGTTGCCGGTATGAATAAGGAGATCCCCCTGCCCCTTGTTCCGCAAAATATTGCCGTCATCAGCGCCCCGACGGCTGCCGGTTACCAGGATTTTACCGATCAGCTTGATAAAAATATCCATAATTACGATTTCCGTGTCAGGTTGTTCCCGGCCCTGATGCAGGGCAAGGAGGCAGAATCATCCATCGTTAATGCCCTGCATGCCATTTTCAAAAGCCAGGAACATTTCGATATTGTGGTAATGATCCGGGGTGGAGGAGCTTCTGCCGACCTGGATTGCTTTGACAGTTATCGGGTAGCAAGTCATGTCGCCCAGTTCCCTATACCGGTTATCACAGGCATCGGCCATGAAAGGGACGAAACACTGGTTGACTGGGTTGCCAATACACGTTTAAAAACCCCTACCGCCGCAGCAGAATTCCTGATATCCGGTCTGAAACAATTCGAAGATTCACTGGATGAAAATTTAGAGGAAATTAACGGTATGGCAAGTGAGATCATCAGCGGGGAATTAATGAATATCGATAATTATTCCAGGGATCTGAAACACCTGGCAACCCGGCTGATATCGGAAACCGGGGGAGAATTCCATCTCCTTAAAAGCCGTCTGGGCCATGTCTCGAAGAACCGGGTGAACCAGATGATAACCCGGACTATTCATGCCGGGAAACTCCTTCAAAAAATAGTGCAGGGAAGGCTTGTCCTGGAACATGAAACGTTCCGCAGGATCGGGGAAAATCTGAAACTGATGGATAAATCCGCCATCCTGAAAAGAGGGTTTACCATTACCCGTAAAAACGGTAAGTTGATCCGGGATCCTGCAAGTACCGAACCCGGAGAAGAAATTCAGACGGAATTCTATAAAGGGACTATGAAAAGCATTGTAAAAAAATAAATTGATAGCTATGGATAAGAAAAAACCTACCTACAAACAGGCATTGACCGAACTTGAATCGATTGTCGCAAAGATCGAGAATGAAAATCCCGATGTGGATGAACTTACCGGTCTTGTTAACCGGGCCGTGGAACTTGTTAAATATTGCAAATCGAAGCTGAAAAAAACCGAAGAGCAACTCAATAAGAGTCTTGAGGAACTTGAATGATATGACTCCGTCGTAATTAAATCAATGTTTACCTTACTATGCTTTTCTATGCACTAAAAAGATCTTGTACCACATAGCCACATAGCCACACATAGAAATATAGTGAACGGAAAACAAAAAAATATTACTATTGTGACCTATGTGTCTATGTGGTAAAAAAACACTGAACCACATAGGCACATAGGGACACATAGAAATACAGTGAACGGAAAACAAAAAAATACTACTGTGACCTATGTGTCTATGTGGTAAAAAAAATTTGAATTACTTTGCCAGGTTAAGGAGCACTGAATTGATAAACCAGACCACGATGCTAAACAGCAGTGCCCACCAGAATCCGGCAACCTCGAACCCGGGGACCACAGCGCTGGCAACAAGAATGATGAGGGCATTGATAACCAGCAGGAACAGTCCCAGGGTAAGAAAGGTGACGGGAATTGTAAGAATTATAAGCAAAGGCTTCAAGGTGACATTCAACAATGCCAGCAATGCGGCCACCAGTACGGCACTTAAAAAATTTTCAACCTTTACGCCCGGCAGAATATAGGCTGTAAGAAGTATGGCTACCGCCATGATCAGCAGTTTAACCAGGAAATTAACGGAACCATTTTGCATACATTAAATAATTTTTTGCCGTATTAAGATTATTTATTTTCATTTCCTCATCCACCTCTCCGATTTTCCTGGCGGGAACACCCGCATAAATAGAGTAAGGTTCTACCTGCGTTCCCTTCAGGACTACCGCTCCTGCGGCAATAACTGCCCCCATGCCAATAACACTGTGATCCAGGATGATGGCACCGATGCCTATTAAAGCGTTATCCTCAACCGTGCAACCATGTACAACAGCATTATGTGCAACGGAAACGTAATTGCCGATTACCACCGGGGCTTTCTGATAAGTGCAATGAATTACCGCCCCGTCCTGTATATTCGAATTATCGCCAATCCTGATAAAATGAACATCCCCCCTGATAACACTCCGGAACCAGACACTGCAATTTTCACCCATTTCCACATCGCCTACCACTGTTGCATTTTCCGCGATAAAACAATTTGCCCCGAACCTGGGAAATTTCCCGTTAACAGGAAGGATTAATGGCATAGTACTTGAAGGCTGTTATCCTGAGAATTGATTTTTATAAGGTAAATTTGTAAAAAAAGCCTGAGACAATAACCAATTCAGGCAAAAAGAACCTGCTTTTATGAAGATATTTCATGGATTATTTATTTTTTTAATGCTGGCAGCAATTTCCTGTTCCGAGGGGCCGAAAAGCGAGAGTAACAAGATTGACCCTTCGCTGGTCATTGATAAAAACCAGCGACAGGGAAGGAAATATGCTCTTGATTCGTCCGGAAGCTTTATTAACTGGTCAGGTTCAAACGGTCAGATAAGCCATTACGGGATATTTCATATTGATCATGGGTATATAACGATAAAGGACAGCGCTGTTTCAGGAGGGGAAATCTTTATAAATTTAAGTGACTTCAGGATACTTGATATGAAAGATAATCCTGTTGAGAGCCGGCGACTGGCTACCTTCATGAAATCAGCCGAGTTTTTCGATATCCAGAGTTTCCCGCAAGCCAAGTTCGTAATTGATTCCGTCAGGCCTATTGTGATCCCTGTGGAAATCCGGGTAAGAATGAGTAAGAATGCCTATGAATTACCGACAGACAGCATATACGGCACCCTTTCCATTAAAGGACTGAAAAGGAATATAAGATTCCCCGCTAAAATCGATATGAGATATTTCAGCTTGCAGGGTTCCGCCGATTTTATGATCGACCGGAATAACTGGAACCTGAATCCTCCCCCGCTTAACAGCAGAATGGAAAGCGATGGCCAGCTTCCGGATTCCATAGAAGTAGGATTCGATATTATTGCGAATGCTCATTAGGCATAAAGTTCATCGCTAACATGACACCTGCCGGCTGTCATGAATAATTACCCTATTTTCCTTAAAAATAATATTGAACTGACAAAATGGCATGACCATATAAATATTCACTATCTTTGTATTTTAAAGATCGAATGGAGTAAAAACGCATGGAATTCATCAGAGACCTGGATATTATCAAAAAAGAAGAGATGAAGGCAGATAAGCCGTCAACGGATGTAGTTCCCGGGGGCGGAGGGAAAAAACTCTACATTGAGAGTTACGGATGCCAGATGAATTTCTCAGATAGTGAGATCGTTACCTCCATAATGAAAAACGAGGGTTATGAAACCGTTAGCGGGTTCGAGGATGCTGACGTGATCCTTATAAATACCTGCAGTATCCGGGAAAAAGCCGAGCAAACCGTGAGAAACCGGCTGATGCATTTTAATGGAATTAAAAGAGACAGGCCGGAGGTCACAATCGGGGTCCTGGGATGCATGGCGGAAAGGCTCAAAACCCGGTTGCTGGAAGAAGAAAAGATCGTTGACCTGGTTGCCGGTCCCGACGCCTACAGGAACCTGCCGGGTCTTGTAAGCCATGCCGGAACAGGACAAAAGGCAGTAAACACCTTCCTGTCAAGGGAAGAAACCTATGCGGATATCAGCCCGGTAAGGCTGGATTCCAACGGGGTGACGGCTTTTATTTCCATCATGCGGGGTTGTGACAATATGTGTTCCTTTTGCGTGGTTCCCTTCACCAGGGGCAGGGAAAGAAGCCGCGAACCGGGTTCCATAGTCAGAGAAGCCCGGGAACTGTTTGGCCAGGGTTACCGTGAAGTAACACTCCTGGGCCAGAACGTAGATTCCTATTTATGGACCGGCGGAGAAGATCCTGCATTATGGGCAAATAAGAGCTCCGGAAAAGCGGCAGTTAATTTTGCCGCCCTGCTGGAGCAGGTTGCCCTCATCCATCCGGATCTGAGGGTGCGTTTCTCTACAAGTCACCCCAAGGATATTACGGATGAAGTGCTTCATACCATGGCACGCCATGATAACATTTGTAAGAATATTCACCTTCCCGCCCAGAGCGGAAGTTCCGCTGTACTGGAAAGAATGAACCGCACCTACTCACGAGAATGGTACCTCGATCGCGTAAAAAGCATCAGAACCATATTGGGCCCCGGCTGCGGGATATCATCCGACTTCATTGCAGGTTTTTGCGGGGAAACGGAGGAGGACCACGGTCAAACGCTATCCCTGATGGAACTTGTCAGGTTCGATTTCAGCTACATGTTTGCCTATTCCGAAAGACCGGGGACCCCGGCTGCACGGAAATTCGGGGACGACATTCCCGAAGATGTCAAAAAAAGAAGACTCCAGGAGATCATCGAAGTCCAGAACAGGCATTCACTTGAAAGGAACCGGCAGGATCTCGATAAGATCCATAAGGTTCTTGTGGAAGGTTACAGTAAACGGTCGAAGCAGTATATGCAGGGAAGAAACTCCGAAAATAAAGTTGTAGTATTCCCGGCAGGAAATGTCCGGAAAGGATCCTATGTAAACATACGGGTAAATAATTGTACTTCCGCCACGCTGCAGGGCGAAGTTGTTGAATCATAAACAGACATTCCATTGAGAGAAGAAGATATACTTTCCATTAAGCAAAGGTTCGGCATTAACGGGAATTCCTCCCTTCTGAACAATGCCATCCGGATAGCCATTCAGGTTGCCTCAACTGACATGACGGTCCTGATCACGGGTGAAAGCGGAACAGGGAAGGAATCCTTCAGTAAGATCATTCACCAGCTAAGCCCGCGCAAACACGGGCAATTCATTGCTGTCAATTGCGGGGCCATACCGGAAGGAACCATCGATTCCGAATTGTTCGGCCATGAAAAAGGATCGTTCACCGGAGCACATGAGTCCCGGAAAGGTTATTTTGAAGTGACAAACGGCGGGACTATTTTTCTGGATGAGATCGGGGAAATGCCCCTGGGCACCCAGGCACGCCTGCTGAGAGTGCTTGAATACGGGGAATTTATCAGGGTAGGATCGTCGAAAGTCCAGAAAACCGATGTCAGGGTGGTTGCTGCCACCAATGTAGACCTGCACCGGAAAATGGAAATGGGGAAATTCCGTGAAGACCTGTATTACCGGTTGAATACCGTTCCCCTTTTTGTCCCCCCTCTTCGTGACCGGGGTGATGATATCATTTTGCTTTTCAGAAAATTTGCTTCCGATTTTGCAGAAAAATATCATACAAAATCGATCATCCTGAATGATGATGCGAAGGAAATATTGTTGAAATACAGGTTCCCGGGAAATATCCGCCAGCTTAAAAACCTTGTGGAACAAATCTCCATTCTTGAACCTCAGCGGGAAATCAACAATGAGATTTTAATGAAATACCTTCCTGTAGAAGGCAGCATGATGCCGGCCTTATATACAGGGAAACGGGAAGAAAGCCTTACGGAACGCGAAATTCTCTATAAAGTCCTTTTCGAGATGCGCAGGGATGTTACCGAGTTGAAAAAACTCGTGAACAATATGCTGAAGGAAAATAAGATCGACCGTTCCATGATCGAGGACTCCTCCGTATTCGAGAATATAGAATCGGATGAAATGATGAAAGAGGGAATCAATACCGATACCTATCTTCTTAATCCAGTTCGTCATGATACGGAAAGGTATTCGCCGGAAACGATCGAAGATATCAACCTGGAGGACCAGGCCGATGATGAATCCCTCTCCATTGAGCACAAGGAAAAAGAGCTGATCCTGAAAGCTTTGAAAAAAAATAACAATAAAAGAAAGTATGCAGCCAGGGATTTAGGCATTTCGGAACGAACTTTATACAGGAAAATCAAACAGTATGAAATTGAAGAATAGATCCTTATTCTTTATTCTTCCCTTCCTTCTGCTTGCCGGAAGCGGATGCGGCATTTATTCTTTTACAGGGGCCAATATCTCTCCGGACGTAAAAACCATATCTATAGATTATTTCAATAACGAAGCGGGGGACGGTCCTCCCAACCTGAGCCAGCAATTCACGGAATCGCTAAAGGATTATTTCCAGAATAACACCAACCTGGCGATTGACAACACAGGGAACGGCGATCTCCAGTTCAGCGGGGCCATCACCGGGTTTTCCTATGCCCCTGTTGCCGTCACTTCTTCCGGGAATCCCAATCAACCGGATATAGCGGGGCAGCAGCGACTGACCATTACAGTGAGTGTACAGTATTCAAATACCAAGGACGACGCCTACGATTTCGACAAGAAATTTTCGTTCTATGCAGATTACAACCCGACAACAACATCCTTGCAATCCGTTGAACCTCAATTGATTGACCAGATTTTTCAGGCCATTATCCAGGATATTTTCAATGCATCAGTAGCGAATTGGTAATTTTTTTGTTATTATTAAAAGCCTCTTCTGAATCTTAACAGGATGAACAGTACCCGATTTGCCGAATTGATTGTCAATCCGGCTTTATGTACGGATGATGAAATGAAGGAACTTGCCGGCCTTGCAACCCGGTATCCTTACAGTTCTGCCATACATATCCTGAATGCCCGGGTTGCTGCGCTGAAGGACCAGGACAATAAAAACAATCTTCTTTCCCTTGCTGCCATATCCACTCCTGACAGGTCCAGGTTAAAACAATACATGACTTCTGATGAGGTCTTTTCAGATTACAAATTCATACGTGCAGGAGAACCCGGTACAGTCGGAGCGGATTCAGGGACAGAGGTTATGGAACCGGAGGAAACTCCCTCCCCGGGAACCGAGATTAACCAGGAATTAATTGCCGCAGAAACAACCCCGGTTGAAGAACAGAAGGTGGACAATGCCGAATCTCAGACGGAACCCCCTGCTATTGATGAACCGTCGGAGGAGGTACAAATTCCGGAAGAAAACATAGCAGAAACGGAAACACCGTCTGAAGTAAAGCCTGAGATTATCAGAGAAGAACCCAGTGAAGATAAAAAAGATGAGGAACCTGTTCCACAGGAGGAAATAACCCTTGAACCGGAAAAAACCGATACTGAAGTTGCCACCTCGAAACCAGCGGTCGATAAAATTGAAGAGGAAAAACCGCCGTTAAAGACCCGGGGCACCAGTCTCGCCGATGAGGTTTTAAAGAACCTTGCCAGCTACAGGGATACCAAGGCTAAGTTCCATAAGCTGATAGAAGAAAATACTGACCCCGGAACGGTTCAGGCCCCCCCTCCTGCGACGCCTGTTACGGAGATCCATGAAGTTGAGGAAAAGTTCAGGGAGATCATCAAACCCATCCAGAAAAAGAGATCTTCGAAGAAGCTTCCAAAAGAAGAACAGGACCAGTTGATCAGTAAATTCATTGAAACGGATTCTGAAACGGGCAAACCGGCAAAATCAACAGAGCATAAGCAGCAAAATTCAGAGGATCTGAGTCTTTCGAGTACGGAGCTGAATGATGATATGGTCACCGAAACCCTTGCCAATATTCTTATTACACAAGGCAAGCTCGAAAAAGCCATAGACATTTACAGGAAATTGATTTGGAAATTACCTCAAAAAAAGGCTTACTTTGCAGCCAGAATTGAGTCATTGAAAGAAAGAATCTCAAAAACATAGATAAATGTTAACCCTGGTTGTCACATTAATTACAATCACCGCCATTCTGCTGGTTCTTGTCGTGCTTGCGCAAAATTCAAAAGGAGGAGGACTTACAAGCCAGTTCGGCGGATCAGGAGCATCACAATTAATGGGTGTAAAACGCACGACAGATCTTCTTGAGAAAATCACATGGGGGCTGGCCATAGCCCTGGTTATACTTACGCTTTCGACCAAGCTGATCATTAAGGAACCTACTCAACAGGGCATTACGAGTCCTAATATTGAAAAGGCCCAGGAAAAAACCAACCTTCCCGGCATTAACCCGAATTTAAACGATTCCGGTTCTCAGGCAATCGACAGCCTGACTAAATAGCCTAGTTTAATGAGTCATGAATATGTTCTCCGGTCAGGTTTTGCTGATGTATTTCACCAGCAGCCTTTTTGCAACAGGTAATAGGGTTTCAGCCCTGGGAAATTCATAATTGGCTATCATCAGGTAAGTGGCAGGATTGGGAAGGTCCCTGAATTTGCGGGTCAGTTGCACCTTTATATTTTCATAGGTGGAATTCACGGATTTTTCAAACCGTTCGACAAGGCGGGTATGAACTCCCTTGTATTTTTCCTCTGAGTTTTCAAATAAGGTAATCTGGTACCTGTACACTTCCATTTCCGATTTCTTCCGCTCACCGATGAATAGATAACCTTCATCATCATACAGGGGAGAAAGGCCGATGGGGATAATTTCAATATTTTCCTCAACGAATTCATAAATATCTTTTCCCTCATCCAGCAGGTACCTGAACTGGGTCATGGCATACTCGATGATCCCCGTCAGTTCTTTCATGATATCATCATCTTCAATGATCATCCGGTAGGTAAGTTTCAGCCTTTCAAAATCAGCCTTTGAAATTTTCTTGGGGAATTGTTCGAAAATCATTTGCTTGTTATCCCTTATCCGCTGAAGGTTCCTGTAATGAAAAACAAGGTCCGAGAGGAATGGATATAACTTATTAAGGCTGAAATTTTGTCTTACCTCCCTCAGGTATGCCAAAAGGATGTATTTCTTATATTCAAAGTCGATAAGGCCTTCCGTAAGCCAGTCAAATTTAAGTTCTCCCATTTTTCCAGAATTTAATTACGCTTTTTCAGACTTAAACAGAATTTTTCGTTGTAAAAGATACGAATTCCTTTCTTTTTATTAAATAAGATAAATCATAATTTATTTTGAGAAAAGTCAGGAAATATGAAAAAATGTCATAATCGGGGGCAGATTTGCCACTACATGGCAACTGGCATGGTTAATGATAAACAAGGATTGATGTTAATGATGACAAAACTGATTAAATAACTATGGCAAAAGTAAAAGTACGTCCATTGGGAGACAGGGTTCTCGTTGAACCGGCTCCTGCAGAAGAGAAGACATTATCGGGCATTATCATTCCCGACACCGCAAAGGAAAAACCTCAGAAAGGTTCCATTATTGCCATCGGCAACGGGAAGAAAGATGAACCTCTGACCGTCAAAGTCGGTGATACCGTACTCTACGGCAAGTATGCAGGGACAGAGCTGAGCATTGATGGAAAGGATTACCTCATCATGCGTGAGTCTGACATTTTTGCTATTATCTGAAGTTCAACGGATTAAATTATCAATTAAAACCTTATAAATTATGGCCAAACAAATTTTATTCGATACTGAAGCAAGGGATAAACTAAAGAAAGGAGTAGACAGCATTGCAGATGCCGTGAAGGTTACCCTGGGCCCGAAGGGAAGAAATGTAATTCTGGATAAAAAATTCGGTGCACCCTCAGTTACCAAGGACGGTGTGTCGGTTGCCAAGGAAGTGGAGCTGAAAGATGCAGTTGAGAACATGGGTGCCCAACTGGTGAAGGAAGTAGCTTCCAAAACTGCCGATGACGCCGGCGACGGAACTACCACTGCAACCGTGCTCGCCCAATCCATTTTTTCAAATGGTATCAAGAATGTAGCCGCCGGTGCAAACCCTATGGATATAAAAAGGGGAATTGACAAGGCAGTTGCCGCTGTGGTAGCGGATCTTAAAAAACAATCCAAATCCATCAAGGATGAAAGTGAGATCAAGCAGGTCGCCACGATTTCAGCCAACAATAACGCTGCCGTTGGCGAGATGATCGCCGAAGCCATGGAGAAAGTGGGCAAGGATGGAGTAATTACCGTGGAAGAAGCCAAGGGAACCGAGACCGAAGTGAAAACGGTAGAAGGAATGCAGTTCGACAGGGGATATCTGTCGGCTTATTTTGTGACCAATCCTGAAAAAATGGAAGCCGAGCTAGATCAGCCTTATATCCTGATCTATGAAAAGAAAATTTCAGCCATGAAGGAACTGCTTCCGATCCTTGAAGCTGTTGCCCAGACTGGAAAGCCCCTGGTGATCATTGCAGAAGAAGTTGAAGGCGAAGCCCTGGCAACACTGGTGGTCAACAAGATCCGGGGATCCCTGAAAGTGGCCGCAGTAAAAGCCCCCGGCTTTGGTGACAGGAGAAAGGCCATGCTTGAAGATATCGCAATCCTTACGGGCGGTACCGTGATCTCGGAAGACCGTGGCTTCAAATTGGAAAATGCCACCCTCGAATATCTCGGCAAAGCTGAAAAAGTCAACATCGACAAGGATAATACCACGATCGTTAACGGCGGCGGTAAGAAAGATGCCATCAAGGGAAGGATCAACCAGATCAAAACCCAGATCGATACAACCACTTCGGATTATGATAAGGAAAAGCTCCAGGAAAGACTGGCGAAATTATCCGGCGGTGTAGCCATTCTTTATATCGGCGCAGCCACAGAAGTGGAAATGAAAGAGAAGAAAGACCTCGTGGAAGACGCCCTTCATGCAACCCGGGCCGCTGTTCAGGAAGGCGTAGTAGCCGGTGGCGGAGTTGCCTTTATCCGTGCTATTAAAGCTCTTGATAAAGT
>JBJKSY010000246.1:0-4758 GCA_046703645.1 Cyclobacteriaceae bacterium | reverse complement strand
AAGGGATCATATTATTCCATCCTTATAAATGTGGAAGGGCATTGTATATTACTCAACAGGCGGTATTTTATTCATCCACCCAGACTTCCGTTCTCTCTTTTTTTCCCTTCTGAAGCAAAAACCTGAGCGGATCGGGACATATCACAAGGCGGAATGTTTCTGCCCCGGGTTTAGCTGCATCAACCACAATACCTTCATTCATCGGAGGTTCAAACTGGTTTCGGCCGGCCTTCTCTGCCGGAATAATGTTATATTTCTTGGCAATATAGGCAACGGGTATCATTACTTCGTTTTCCGATGGGATTTTCCTGTATATTGATGTTAATATATCCTCCAGGTAATCCCCGTGTTCGATAGTGAATTCGTCCTCAAGGTCATGCAATTCTTCCTCGACTGTATCATATTCGGGACTGTTATAGCTTAGCCTGTTCAATTCATTTCTTTTCAGGGCGATTTCCCTGAGATCCTGGTTCAATTTCTCATTCATAAAAAAATTTTGATACAAGTTAAAAAAAAACAATTCGATTTTCACAGTATTGGACTATCCCATTCGGAGAATTAAGCGAATTTTAATTTTCCGGTATTCTATAAATTAGTATTTTAAAAGGTACTGATATCCATCGTTTTCAGCCCCGGAAACGGGTATTTATATTCACATTCCCTGTCTGTATTCAATTCTCCTTTATTATTTAAGGAGGTATTCAGTTAAGTGCATTTTTTTTATAATTTTGAATAAAATGCAAATAATATGGACAATTTGATACTTGAAAAGGCCCAGGCATGGCTCAGGAGTGATATCGATGATGAGACCAGGCTCGAGATTAAACGAATGATGGATAACCCTGATAAAACCGAATTGACGGAAGCATTTTACAAAGACCTGGAATTCGGGACCGGGGGATTGAGGGGGATCATGGGTGTAGGATCAAACAGGATGAATAAATATACGGTGGGGGCAGCAACGCAGGGCCTTGCCAATTACCTTAAACAATCTTTCCCGGGACAGGAAATCAAAGTGGCCATTGCACATGATTCCCGTAATAGAAGCGATTTTTTTACCGGCATAGCTGCAACAGTTCTTTCGGCAAACGGTATTAAGGTATATGTTTTCAAAGAATTGCATCCCACCCCGGCCCTGTCTTACGCAGTGAGAAAACTCCAATGCCGGAGCGGAATTGTTATTACAGCTTCCCATAATCCCAGGGAATATAACGGCTATAAGGCTTATTGGGACGATGGCGCCCAGATGGTTCCGCCCCACGATAAAAATACTATACTGGAGGTAAATAAGATCAAGGATTTCAACCAGATCAAATTCAACCGCAATGACAGGCTGGTAATGACCATACCGGAAGAGGTTGATAATTCATATGTAGAAGAAGTCGGCAAACTTATCCTCTCTCCTGAAGCGATAAGACGCCAGGAAAATCTGAAAATAGTATATACGCCGATACATGGTTCAGGCATCACACTTGTTCCCCGCGTATTGGCCCATATTGGATTTAAAAATGTCAATGTCGTTGAACAACAGGCAAAGCCCGACGGCAATTTCCCGACTGTTGTTTACCCGAACCCGGAAGAAGCGGAGGCCATGACACTGGCAATGCAAAAAGCGCGTGACATTGGTGCCGATATTGTAATGGCCACCGACCCGGATTCCGACCGCGTAGGTATCGGGATCAAAAATCACCATGGCGAATACCAGCTCCTGAACGGGAACCAGACGGGCTCGCTGCTGATTTATTACCAACTGAAGAAATGGAAAGAAAATGGAAAGCTGACGGGCAATGAATTCATCGTTAAAACTATCGTAACTTCCGGCCTGATGGATACGATCGCGGCTCATTTCAATGTTCCCTGTTATAACGTTCTGACGGGGTTTAAATACATTGCCGAGCTGATCCGGAAATTTGAAAACCGGAAAAAGTTCATTGTGGGAGGAGAGGAAAGTTACGGTTACCTTGTCAGCGATTTTGTCAGGGACAAGGATGCAGTATCTGCCTGCGCCGCAATCGCCGAAATGACTGCCTATGCCAGGGATCAGGGATTGACCCTGATGGACATGCTGATTGATATTTACCTGCAATTCGGCATGTACAGGGAAAAGCTGATATCGCTTGTCAGGAAGGGTAAGGAAGGAGCCGAGGAAATTCATGCCATGATGGATATCCTCCGGAAAGCACCTCCTAAAAATATTGCTGGATCTCCCCTCGTAAAAATTGTAGATTATAAGGAATCCTATGAAAAAGATATCGTGACCGGCCAGGTAAAGAAGGTCGACCTTCCGAAATCCGATGTTTTACAATTTTTTACAGGTGACGGTTCAAAAATTTCCGCAAGACCGTCAGGAACAGAACCCAAGATAAAATTTTACTTCAGTGTAAATGAAAAGCTGGATCATAAGGATCATTTTGACAAAGTTTCGGAAATCCTCGATCAGAAGATCAATAATATAATCAAAGACATGAAACTCAAATGACCGGCATAATGCATTTGGCAAATAAATGAATTATTTCAAAGCTTAATCAATACTACCATGGATTGGAATACATTTTTCTTCGCTTCCTATGAAATGATCATTTCAGTTTTATTCAGCCTCCTGACCATTTTTGTCACACAACTCTTTCTCAATAAAACCCTGCTGAATTCTAAAATCGAGGGGAGCAGTTATGTCAACAATGTGGCCGTAGCTATCTTCGCCGGGACCATCATTATAAGCGTACTTATACTCGTCAATTCGAGCATCCTTCCGGCAGTGGATACGCTAAGGGCCATGGTACTTGCTGCCGAAAAAATTACCTGGCGGATGGTAGGCCTTTCTTTCCTGTATTTTTTGTTCTTCTTTGTTATCACCATCTTCTTCAGCATTATTATCCTGTACCTTGCCATACGGGTATATTTCTTCGCTACACGGAGCCTTGATGAATTGCAGGAGCTCAGGCATCGCAATATTTCCGTTGCCATTATGATGTCGATGGTTGTGATGGGAATCGCTTTGTTCGTAAGACCTTCCCTGAGCAGATTTATATCAAGCCTGGTACATTATGAAAAATTTGAACAATTTGCCATAAAGGATAAATCCGAAAACAAGCCCGCCGGGAATAATAACGAGATGATCGTCCCGTTAAAAAAGATTGAACCGAAATAAAAATGAGATACCTCGTATTATCATTTGCCGGTATTATTTTTTGCGTAATAGGGATAGCCCGCCTGAATCTGTATGTTTCCAGGCTGTATTTTAACGGACTGACACTGAAAGGTCCTTCAATCAATTTCAAGCCGGATCCCTCAGATTATGCCAGAAATTTTTATGTGAACACCGATGTGAAACAGGATGACGGAAATTATGAATTTACATTCAAGTTCCGCGATGAAAACCAGAAGGACTGGACATGGCATTGGAGTTATCCGGTCGATGTTACCAATGAAATGATCACGGATTTTGGCGTGCCCAAATTCATCTTCCAGCCTTATGTCCCATCCGATACGGCCAACCAGCGCAGGATGAACCTGATCAGCAAGGGAATGTTCGATATGGAAAACAACCAGATCGGACCTGATCTTAATAAAATGATCAATTTTTACAGGCCATTCCTGGAGCCGGTATCGCAGTTGGTCGCTGATGCTTTGGGATCCGATAATTCCTGGCGCGACAAGGCCGAATTGGTGATCAAATTTGTACAGGATATACCCTACGGGGTCCCGCCAGATAACCAGGATAACCGATATACTGCCGGGATATTTCCTCCTCCACAGGTATTCGTAAATATGTTCGGCGATTGCGACTCGAAGGTGGTGCTTTATGCAGCATTGTTATCCTACTTTGATAACTACGATGTATTGATCCTGAAAGAGTCGGGACATGTGTTGAGCGGTATCAGGGGAATACCCAAGCCCTACGATAAATATTATGAATACCGGAATAACCAGTATATAGAAGCGGAAACGGCAGGCCCGGGACGGACCAACCTCGGGGTGATCACCGACCCTTACCAGAACATCCTGGAAGCCATACCCGTGAAGATCGAATAAATAATGATTTATGTTCCGGGTATTCTCGTAACCTCCCCGGCAAAATACCTGGCTACCCATATATAAGGTCCACGGATTAAGGACAAACTGGCTTTTTATAAAATTAATAATATTAAAGCCACTTAAAATTTAAATTGAATAAATGGCTCATTAAATGACGTCCCCCTTAACAAAGGGCGGTGCGAAGGCCTTGCGGGCTGCAGGGGGTTGTGCATTTCACCCTGCAATTTAAAGGATGATCATCCCCGGACAGGCTATTGCAGTCAGGGGTTGCGCGGTTCCGGGGTCTCCCATAATATTTACCATAAACATTCATGTAGACAATATGAATAATTGGCTTTTACCACGGGTTTTCGAGCAGCCGCACAAGCATATCACCCGTGGCTATCAATATATAAGGCCTACGGCCTTAGGACAACCTGGCTTTTTAGGAAATAATTAATATTTAAGACACTTAAAATTTTAATTGAATAAATGGCTCATTTAATGACGTCCCCCTTAACAAAGGGGGGTGCGAAGGCCAGGTGGGTGGCAGGGGGTTGTGCATTTCACCCTGCCAAATAAATGACTATCATCCCCGGACAGGCTATTGCAGTCAGGGGTTGAGCCGTTCCGGCTTGCACCTCCGGATCACGCTACGGCGTGAGAAGGGGTGGGTCCCACTATAAATTTGTAATAAGTTATTGATAGCCACCCCTGCTTGCTTCGCTAGCTGGCCCGTCGCGG